>JAUWPK010000185.1 GCA_030611625.1 Promethearchaeum sp.
CTTTAGCCGTGGCAGCTATACCTGAAGGATTACCAGCTGTAGTAACCGTATGTCTTGCAATTGGAGTTACACGAATGTCTAATCGAAATGCAATTGTCAAGAAATTACATTCAGTTGAGACCCTAGGATGTACAACAGTAATCTGCTCTGATAAAACTGGAACCCTTACAAAAAATGAGATGACAGTTAGGGCTATTTGGACAGGTGGAAAAATGTATGATGTGTCTGGTTCAGGTTATGAACCCGAAGGTAAAATAACTTTGGCAGATCAAGAGGTTGTGGTAAAGAATATACCAGATCTTGAAAGAACTTTACGTATTGGAATATTGTGCAATGATGCTCGAATAAGCCAAGATGAAAAAACAGGAAAATGGAATACATTCGGAGATCCAACAGAAGGATGTTTAGTTACGGCAGCATGGAAAGCTGGAATGGAACCAAAAGCAACAAATGCCAATTTTCCACGAATTGATGAAATTCCATTCGATTCTACTAGAAAAAGAATGTCAACAGTAAATGAAATAGATGGAAAGAAATTGGCTTTAATCAAAGGAGCTACTGAAATTATATTAGATTATTGCAAAAACATTCAAACTAATGGAGAAATCCGCCTAATTACAGATGAAGACAAAAATCAAATTATTAAGGCATATGAACTAAAAGCCAGTGAAGCTTTACGTGGACTAGGATTTGCTTATCGTGAAGCTGAAGGAATTCCTGTTGAGATAGATGATCTTGAAAAAGATCTAACATTTGTTGGAATGCAATTTATGATTGATCCACCTCGAGATGAAGTAAAAGTTGCAATGCAAGAATGCAAAGGAGCAGGAATTGGAGTTAAAATGATCACAGGGGATAATCTAATAACAGCAACTGCCATTGCAGTAGAATTAGGTATGATTGAAAAAGGTGAAATCACTCATGAAGGTAAAGATATCCCTAATATGACAGATGAAGATATTGAAAATTGCAAAGTTTATGCGAGAGTTAGTCCTGAACATAAACAAAATATAGTTAAAGCTCTTCAAAATCGAAAACAAATTGTAGCAATGACAGGGGATGGTGTAAATGACGCGCCTGCTTTGAAAAATGCAAATGTAGGAATAGCAATGGGTATAACAGGAACAGATGTATCGAAAGAAGCTGCAGTAATGGTTTTAGCAGATGATAATTTTGCAACAATAGTAAATGCTGTTGAAGAGGGTCGGGGAATTTATGATAATATCAATAAATTCATTCAATATCTCTTGTCATCAAACGTCATGGAAGTGCTAGTGCTTCTCATCGCAGCAATCTTAAAGCTTCCACCACCACTTGTTGCCACACAATTACTTTGGATAAATCTTGTTACAGATGGTGCGCCCGCTTTAGCATTAGGTTACGATCCTTATGATCCAACTTTGATGAAACAACAACCACGTCCTTATGATGAACCAATTCTAACCAGAAACTTTGTAATCCAAATGTTTTTCCGAGGAGGGGTTAAAACTATTGTAATTCTTGGTATATACCTGTTATATATCTATCCAACTGCTTTGCAACCAACTGAAATGCATTATGAGCACCTAGTTTATTTGTATGAAAATGTTGATGGGGTTGCCGAAAACCTTGGTGCTGCTGCTACAGGCTTGAGTGATTTAGAATTACTTGTAATAAAATATGAAGAGCATTCTGTTTTAAGCAAATTATCTCCTCAAGATTTAATATTAGATAGATACGTTATGTGGCATGCGAGATCAGTTTGTTTCTTAGCAATGATGTTTGGTGAAATGGCAAATGCATTTAATTGCCGTTCGGAATACAGTTCTCTTTTCAAAATCGGACTTCTTACCAATAAATTCATGCTCTATGCTGTAGGAATTTCAAGTATTTTAACAGTTGCACTTTATATCCCAGGAAGCCCATTAGGATTAATCTTTAAAGTCATTCCGATGCCTTTCCTTGAATGGTTATGGCTTATTCCAATGATTATAATTGTAATAGGTTCTGTTGAATTAATGAAATTGTATTACCGCAAGACACTGAATCTAACTTAAAATTACCAAAGATTGGAATTTTTTTTTTATTTTTTCTACAAAATTAGTTTTAAAAAATTAAATGAAGAATATAGATTATTCTCCGAGTTCCTTAAATGGGAGGTGCAAAGTTTCAACAGAATCCATTGTAATTGCCATTATATCCATAGCATTTCCGGCCATTGCATCTCTTTTAATTGCGTTTCTTATAACCTTCTTCATTAATTCAACACCTTTTTTTACTGTGAGTGTAGGCTTATATTCGGCTTCCAAAATTGAAACGGCAAAGGTTGCAGAACTTCCGCTCACTCCGTAATCATCTTCCATTAGAGATCCAATAGCATCCATGGTGTAAACCCTAGGGCCATTTTCATCAATTCCAGCTATTTCTACATTAACAAATAATGGTGCAAGTTTTCTTTGATACATAAAATTTGCAACCATTTTAGCCATTGCTTGCACTGAGATTTTATAACCCTCACGTAACTCATAGATATTTGCTTGAGCATTCATAATTCGACTTAGGGCTTGAAAATCACCGATAAGTCCATAACATGATATTGCAATCTTTTTATCCTTCGTCAAGGAAAATATCTTTTTAACGTTTTTATTATTAACTGTGTACCCCCAAGTGCTTCTGGTGTCGTTACCAAGTACTACTCCATCTTTGCATCTGATTGCTACGCTACACGCGCCCGGAACCCATATTTGTTGAGCCATTTTATTCAATTTTTATAGTTTTCTAATAGCTTGGTAATAGATTGGCAATTTAAATTTTTTTTTGTTTGAAAATATTTGAGAAATATCTATATACACTTCACTTAATCACAAAAGTTATTTTAGGAGTTTACCACAAATTCAATCATGAATGATTTATCACAATTTGAGAGTGTTGGATTTGAATATACAAAAAAGCTAAAAACTCTCAAAATAAAAAATATAGATGATTTCCTAAAATACCCTATAGAATTTATCCATGAAAAATCTGGAATTGACATTAAACGTTTAGAACAATTTTCAGATTTATTTGATCTATATCGCGTGCCACAATTATCGGCTCGGGAGGCTGAATTACTTTATAACGCAAATATTAATTCGGTTGAGGAACTTTCTCATAGGCAATCCATACGGATTTATTACAAATTAAAGAATATTGATGAAGAGACATATTTTATTATACTACAGTTACCCACTTTTGCTCAAATTGACGAGTGGATATATTTTGCAAAAATGTTGACAAAACGAATAAAATATGGCCTAAACATCCCTCTAATCTTATTTCCAATGGTTTCAATAAGAAATGCAAGCGAATTAAAAAATTACAAGATTTTTACATTAAATGATTTCATATCTAAAGAACCAAATATCCCAAAAATATGGCGAAATATTAATATGAAAAGAAAAGACTATAAAAAGCTAATAGGAATGATTGGTTTCGTGAAAATTGCAGGAGTTGATATATATTTTGCGAAAATATTCCAAGATGCAGGGATAAAAAATGTAAAAGAATTTAAAGAATTAGAAGCGGATGAGATATTAAAGATGGTAAAAACAGTTCAAATTCAAGAAATCTCTTGCATTGAAGAGATAGACATAGAAACAATAAAGGAAATTAAAAAAAGCATACTGGAGGATGAATTTTAAATGGTACTTATCGATACTTTGATCATAAGTCTATATATTACTGTAGGAGTAATTGGATTTTTATTTGGATTTTCTCTAGTCTTTAAAAATCTGAAAAAAATTAATCGGATCGAGCGAGAAAAATTTGATTTTGGTGATTGGCTTGCATCTATCGGCTTTGGCTCAATGTTTACACTAGCAATTTTATTTGCATTAAATCTTTCAATAGATACGATAAACGCATCAGGAGATCCCCTTCCTTCAATTGCAGGGTATTTATTAGCAATTATGTTAGGGATCCTACTAGTTTATCCATTATGGGAAGTATTCTTTTTAGGAAGGCCTACATCAGATAGCGTTCATGATTTTCATAAATTTTTAGAATCGAGAATATTAGATAGATTTAAGGGAAAAATTGCGTATTTGGTTTCTTTTGGAATTTTTATCGTGATTTACATTATTCCGGTTATTGTCTTCACTCTTTTATCAACTTATGATTTCTTAGAAATCGTTTTTATATGGTTTTTATTATTCCCTCTCTTCTTTTTAAACTATTTTGCAGCAAATGGGATTGTATCTGGTATTTTACAGACAAGTTATAGAAGGACTATCTCTTCAGACATATTAGAAGCTACCAATATCGGACAAAATAAGAAGAAAAAATTCATGAATGGGTTTACTATTGCGATAACTTGGTTACCATTTCTTCTTAATGCTTATACTATTGCTAATGTTCTCATAAGGGCAGCTTCAGGCTATGAATTTAGTCAAAAAGATAATTTGATGGGATATATTTCATTAATTACAACAGTTCCTCTTGGAATTAAGGGCTTCTTTGACAAATTTTGGAATAAGAAATCAAAAACAAAAACAATTGATTTTCTATTTAGCGGATACATCTTCATCGCGATCGGCATTAATATGTTGATTAACTTCTTCCAAATTAATAAGGATTTAGTAGGTTCAGTTTTAAGTCAAGTGAATATATTGGAACCATTAATTCCTGTCTTCTCTGATTATACTTTGTTAGTTCCGATTATAGTCATTCAGAGTTTTATAACTTTGATCTATGGAATTATTATTTTTGTGCAAAGAAATTCAGATTTTCACTCTGATATTAGATTAAGGGCAACTTCAATAGCATTTGGAATAAAAGATCTTGACGATTTAATCATAAAGAATGTTCCTGGGCCAAAAAAATCAAGGAAAATAAAGGAAAGAAAATATGATTTTCTAACTCTATACAAATCCCTTTTGCTTCCAAATCTCTATTCCCGTTACGGAGTTGATCTAAATGAACAAGTCAGATTAAAAGCGCGACAATATTTGCTTCTTATAAGCATCAATGACACAGCACATGCTCAAAAAATAGTTAATTTTGTTTTTGAAACTTCAATAGATTCAAAAGTTTCCAAAGATTCAAAAGAACTCAATTATTCGAAATATTCCGTCAAAGAATCTATCAATTTATTAGGGGATATCGGGAAGAAATATCCTGAATTTGTAATGGATCGACTTATCAATGCATTGTCCGATTCAGATATTCAGATTCAAAGGTATATTCTAGATGCACTAGGAGATATTGGTGAAAAAAAGGAGAATTTAATTATAATATTGGATGAAATCCAACCATTATTGGTAAGTCCACTCTATGAATTGAGAACAGCCGCATTTCAAGCAATTTCAGAAATGGTAATGGAGGGACAAGGAGACAATGAATTTATTCAAATTGCGTTAGGCAAAATTTACAATATCCTATCTGATAGTTATATAAACTCAGATGTGATCGATACTGCTATGGAATCTTTGGTTCAGATGAGCGCAAAAGTTGCTGACGATTTAGATATCTCTAAAATTCTACCTTTTATTCACTATTCTGAAGGTAAAGACAAGGACACAAATAATTATATTATACAAAATGCGATAATTGTTCTGGGTTATATGGTGTATTACAATATTGATACGTTCCCGTTGAAAGATATAAGAAATTTTCTCAAGGATGAACGCAATTTTATAAGATATGTCGCAAGCGATGCAATCGGTAATTTTATATTGAAATGTTCTGATGGTCATAAAGAAATTCTATTAATAGATTTAATGGTAATGTCTTTGTATGATGAAGATTCAGATGTTAATGAAATGTGTGCAGAAAGCATAACAGAATTTTTAATATTAAATAAAAGATATGAACCAATAATAGATGGGCAGAAAATATCTGTTTTAGATTATTACTTGAAAGCTCTATCGAGTTCAGAAAGAAAAATAGCCGAAAAAGCGAGCGAAGCGTTGAAATCGATCAGTCCACTATATGAAGAGAATATATACCCTCAATTAGAAGAAATCATCAAAAAGCAAGAAAATCTGGAATTAGTCAGGGATTGCCTTCATGTAATTGCCCTTTCTGGAATTGAAGAGCATCTAAGCGTTGATTTGAATTTGATCTATAATCTAACTGAACATACGGATGCGAGTGTTCGTGCGGAAGCCATTTATACATTAGGATTACTCTCAAAAAATAGACCAGAAATTGATGAAAAACATGTTATAAAGTTAATCGATGATTCAGATCCTCAAGTAAGACAAGAAACCATTTTTGCTTTAGGAAAAATAGGAATAAATAAACCTAATGAAGTAATTCCAGTTTTAATTCAAGGAATCTTTGATATCGATAGACAATCAGAGGATAAAATTAACGAAGTTGAGTTATTTGCTGAAAGTTTAGGATTAATTGGGGCTGAACATCCGTCCAATGAGGTTATTATAGTTTTGCAGAGCACATTGATGGGGGACACAAATCCATTCACTAAGGATGTTATAGCTCATGCCTTGGGTGCAATTGGCCATGGAATGATTCGTTCGGGAAATGCGACAAAGAGAATTGAAAATGATGCTTTTTACAATAGGGTTGCTTGGTTAAGAAGGTCGGGAAAAATTGAATATACAATTGGAAATCTAGTTATAATTTTCATCGAAGCATTGCAATTAAAAGCAATTCCTAATTCAATCATGAATGAAATTTCTGATGCGGTCCAAGATCTTTTACCTGTGTTTTTATTCGTTGATGAGGATGAAAGAAAGAAAAACATAATCCTAACAACCATTAAAGAGTTACTTGCTCAAGCATATTATAGTAATTACAATAATGAAATTCTCGAAACAATAGATAGGGTTGACAGTTTAATAAGTTTCAAGCGTAGTTTTGAAACAGATTTGACATCTTTGCAGGAACAATTCGTATTCTTTGCAAAGCAATACACAAGTGATGGAAAACAATTTTATGACCAAGGTGGCGTCTTTTTAGAATTAGCTGAGAAAGATCCTGAATTTTATGATTATGCTCTTCGTTCCTTTGAAATTGCTATCGATTTAGCCCCATTTGAATTTTTCACTCCTGATTGCTTACTGCATATGGCTTCAATTTTGGAGCAAAAGAAAGAATATCAGAAAGCAAAGAAGAAATTTGAAGAGGCTTTAGAAATTTTCAGCAGTTTGGATGAAATTGAGAAAATGAAAGAATGCGAAAGTGCTCTTACTTCTATTCAGCAACATCTTTAAGAACATCTTTAAGAATAGAAATATTATTTTTTTTATGGAATTACCCAGATCAGCGGGCATATTATTGCATCCAACCAGTTTTTATACTCAATATGAAATTGGTGATTTAGGCCCAAACGCTTTTCATTTTATAGAATTTCTAAATGATAGTTCTCAACATTTTTGGCAAGTTTTACCAATAACTCCAACTGGGTATGCAGACTCTCCTTATCAAAGTATATCGGCATTCGCTGGAAATCCTCTTTTAATTAGTCCAGATGGATTAATTCAAATGGAGCTTATAACTTTGGAAGAAGTAAAGCAATGTCAAAAGGAAAATAAAAC
>JAUWPK010000264.1 GCA_030611625.1 Promethearchaeum sp.
CCGTATATATCTTCTATGCCCTCCTTTTGTTCTTGAAGGTTTTATTTTGCCTTGAGATTCCCATCGTCGAAGAGTTTTAGAGCATACGCCGCATATTCGAGCCGCAACTGAAATTGAAAGCCACATATTTAAAGGAAGAATAGAAATTATAAAAGAATGTCCAAATATGTCCAAGTATTATTTTACTTTAAAAGACGGTAAATATATTGATTTAATCCATATGGGTCTTTTAAAAGATGAATGGAAACCTATGCAATAAAGAAATAAAGCAAGAAAAAGCAAGAAAGAGAAATTATGTAAAAAAAATAATAGGTTTTTTATTTATACTATTTGAGTAATGACGACTTTTTTTAATTGATCATCGAATTCATCAAGTTTTTCTAAGAAGATTTCAACAGCCTTGCTTAATATCTCTTTAATTGGAAGAGATCCTGTTCCTTCGATTGTGAAAATGAATTTGTTTGGTACGTAATTTACTGTTATAGCTCCTGTAGGGGCATATTTTTCAGCAGACCCAGTAAAATCCGGACCTTTCCAATATTTTTCGATTAAAGCTAATTTCCCGTCCTTTTTTATAAATAATTTCGTATGATCATGCTTAATTACTTCATCGATTTGTTCTTCAGATTTAAATTTTGAATTGTCGATCTTTACATCTGGAAAATATTTATATCCGACAGAACACACAGGTTGAAATTTTGCATGGTCCATTCCAATTCCTAATTGAGCATATGCCTCAAAAACTAAGGATGAATTTTTTCCCATTTTTGCGATAATAATATTATCACTTACTGGGCGTATTTTGTCATCCATACTTTTAAGATCTCCTGAATAAGCGATAACCTCGTTGTTCTTAGTTCGGATATCACATTCTAATTGAACTTGACAAAGTGTGCAGCCTTGTCCTCCACAAGAGCACTCATCAGGTAGATTATAGTTCTTTAAATCTGTTGTTAAAGGAATTAAGGCTAGCCTATGCGCAACTATCTCATCAAAAAGCACACTATCGTTTTCAACAAACAGTACTTCGGTTATAGCCATGGATGGAACTTCGGTTAGAATAATTCTCCTAAATGCATTAGCTAATTCAATGCTAACACCCTCAAGAATAACCTTCATCAAATCTTGATTTTTGTTTTGTATATGTTCAATTACTTCGATTTTCAAATTTTTTAGTCAACCCAGTTATTTTGAAATGTAAATGGAAAAAAAAAAATTTCATTATATAAATATTATCGGTAGGATTTTTGGAAACGAGCGCGAGCTTTTCTGCCACCCCATTTCTTTCTCTCTACTTGTCGGGAATCACCAGACAACATACTTCTATCATAAGCTTTAATATTCTTTATTACGGTCTTTTTCTTAAGGAATTGTGTAATAGCTCTGCTTAATGCAATTCGAGCAGCATCAATCTGTCCTAAAGTGCCTCCACCTGTAACTTTAACATCGATATTGACAATTTTAAGTTTTTCGTCATGTACAATAATTAAAAGTTCTTCAATTTTCATTTTTGCTAGTTCAGGGGTTAGTTTATCAATCGGAACTCCATTAATTCTAATTATTCCTGTTCCAGGTCTTACTGTAGCGCGAGCAATTGCAGATTTCCGCTTTCCGCTTGTTTGTATAATTTTCATTTCATTTTCACCTTATTTTTACTTTGAGACAAATTGCTCCCTACTAGGTCCGCCCCAGCCCATGTTCATACAGACATCTGCAATCGTTACGTATTTCCTACTGAGTCGTTCTGCTGAAGCATTTTGAAATACAATCGGTTCATTATCTAAATATTTATTCTTTTTTGCTTTAGGAATTCCCGCAATATACACATGAACACGATGAAAAGCATCTCTTCCACGTTGATTTTTAGGTAACATAAAGCGAATTTTTTGTCTAAGAAATGTGTCTGGTCGGCTTGAATGAAATGGACCTCTCCTTGGGTTTGATGCATTTCTAATATCTCTCCGTAAATGCACATATTTTGCAAGAATCATATTCCTTCGACCAGAAATAACACAATCTTTTGCGTTAATTATGACTACATGGTCACCTAATAAGATAAATTTTGCGATCTGTGAGCACATTCGCCCCATAATTTGTTCCGAGGCGTCTACTATTTTCCAATTAATTTTTACCATTTTTTTCACTGCTCATTTAATTTATACTATAATCCTTACTCCTTTTCCTGAAGGGTATTTTTTTATTAATTCTTTTATTGACATTCGTTTACTCTCAGACGCTTCCAGCTTCTTCGCAGCCGATTTTGAAATGGCATAACAAGCGATAGTGATTTTTTTATCCAAAGCACCGTTAGCAAGAATTTTACCAGGTACTATTACCACATCACCATTTTTTGTTACTCTTGATAGATCGCCAAGATTTTTCTCGACTCGATTTTTCTGTGGCGCCATCAATCGTTTGGATACATCACGCCAAATCGGCCGTTTAGTTTTCCATAATTCCCGAGCTAACATACGTTTTTGAACGTTACTCGGACCTGTTGGTGTCGTCATTTTAAAAACCTAATATTTTTTGGAGTTAATCATTGACATGATTCTCCTAATTTTTTAAAATTGGCATAATATTAATTTTTTATCATTTTCGTTGACTTGTACTCCCTAAGTGAGAGTGAATGTAGGAAAAGAGTTAATGAATAATTAGAAAAAAAATTGAAAATTATTCAATTATTTGTTGTTCAAATTTATTACTTCTAATCAGATCTTTCCAATTTACTACAACATTATAAATTAATAATGAAGTCATAATCAATATCCAAAGTATAGATATAAAAGAACAATATACTGAGAAACTCAGAAGATTTGAGAAATCACGTCCTTCTGTAGGTGGGATTAAATGATTATATTTGGGCAAAATTGATATAAGAAACCATAGATTCAAACCAAGAATCCCAACTCCTAAAATAATACCTACAAAAATGAATAGGTTTACTTTTTTTACTATTGTTAGAAAAATTATCCCTGTACCGCTAATGATGATTGTTATCAAATGTGTGAGATGAATTTGATTAACAATCTCTTCAGAGCCATTTCCCGGAGGTAAAAGATATAATAATAGAAACATAGCTAAACCTTTAAGAAAGATTAATTTTCCAAAAGCGCAAGACAAACTTAATAATGTAAATTTTTTTTTATTCCTAAAATATGAAATTATCATTATTATACCAATATAGGTGAGAATTATTACCGACCCGATATAATTTGTTATTTCATAATAAGGGAGAAATGAACCCCCTGGTGGCAAATATTCAGGAAATGTAAATATTGTTCGTAAAATATTCGCAACAATTATGATACTAGAAATTATAAATGTTATTTCAACAGATTCTCGTGATTTTCTTAGCAGTCCAAATCCTGCCATAATAGCTGTAATTAAGAATGTTATATCCATGTAAATAAAAAGATACCCAAGTAATCCAAATATTATAACAATAAAATAACTCACTATAGAAATTCGGTTAAGAATTATATCCAGTTTAGAACCTTTTTCATAAATATCCAATTTAAATCACTGTTTTTTATTATGTTATGAAAATTATTTTGTAACTATGTAAACATATTAATTCGTGTATTAAAAAATCTTTTTTGTCTGACCCAGTTGCTTTGAATGATTAATAATTAACAAAATTAAAAAGAAATTTTTCCACTTTCAAAAAATACTAAGTTTCTCAATGCAACTTTCTCTTTATTACAGAAAGAATAGATTGTGCTTCAGCCAATAGCTGAGGGTCCTCAGCATTTTTGAGATATTTAATTGCCATTTTAATATTCATAATTCCTTTGCTAAAATCATTCATATCTGTATGGGTAGTAGCGATTTCCATTAATATTTGTCCAGTTCGTCTGAGATCTCCTAATTTTTGAAGAATTCGATAAGACTTTTGATAGTAATCTAATGCTTTACCTCTATCTTGTTGACCTTTATATAAATCTCCCATATTTTTTAGTCGAATACTTCTTCCCACCAGATTTCCTACTTTCTCATCTATTTTATAAGCTCTATCAAAATTTTCTTTAGCTTTATCGAATTCCTCTCTGGCAAGATGAACCAAACCAATGTTTCCTAATCGAGCAGCAATTCCAATATTATCTCCTCTTTGTAACCCTAATTGAAGCGCATCCTCAAAATAAGTAAGTGCTTTTGAGTAATCATGTTGTTCATAATAGACCAATCCAATATTATTTAATCTGGATCCCTTCAAAAATCTATATCCGCTTTGTTCTGCCAATTCTAGTGCTTCTTCATAATACTGTAAAGCTTGTTTGTACTGTTTTTGAGAATAGAAATGGATTCCAAGTAGATTTAAAAATTCCGATTGCAGCTTGGAAGAATTTGCATTTTTCGCAATTTCGAGACCTTTTTGAGCAACACGCAAGAAATCCGCATGATATCCTAATTCATAATACAGATCCGCTGTAGTTTTCCATTTTAATTCAATAGGAATACGTGTAAATTTTTGATTTAACCAATTATCTAAGGGCATGATGGATGATTCCTTCTTGAGATGAGCCAATTTCATTTTTTCTGGTGTTTTTATAGTTTTACTAAATAATTTGCTCCAAAGGATATCATGGACCCATTTTTGGGTATTTGTTTTAATCATAATAACTTGAGCTTCAGTATTCGACGAAATTTGAGCCAATAATTGTTCCGAACGAGAGAGTCCTTCAGGAATGATGAAAGATTTCTTTGGATCAAATTCAAATATTTCTACGCTTGAAGTATCTGATTCCGTATGTTCTATCCAAACCAATCGTTTTAGATCAAAGAGCTGCCTTAACATAGGTGCAATATCAAAATCATCACTTCCCGAATATCCCATAATTACCAAAGTATTGTTTTTTACAGCTTCTTCAATGGTTAATTTTTTTGTAGGATCCAATGCCAGTACGTTCGCCCCTTTCCCGAAAGCACTCAATGTGGTCATAAGAGATTCTGTGGTTTTAATGTTGGTAATAATATTACGTTTAGCTCCATGTAACTTGAATAATCGTAATTTATCTGAAAATTTGTCTAGATTTTCTCCTCCATAACGTTCAAACTCTCGCTTTGTGATAACTGGTAGGATCTGTTCTTTTTCATTGGCAGGAATTATTTTTAATAATGCTTGTTCAATTAAATAATCAAAATTGGTTGTAAATACGATGGACCCGTGTTGGATTGCTTGCGCTAGAAAGAGATGAAGAAAATTCGGATTGGAAAAATAGTCAAAATAATCCATAAACTCCAGATCATAATCAAAATATTTCTGAATAATCTCCACAAT
>JAUWPK010000074.1 GCA_030611625.1 Promethearchaeum sp.
TTCTTCAACATCTTCTGGTTCTTTAGGTTCTACAACTTCTTCAACATCTTCAAGTTCTATAGATTCTACAACTTCTTCAGCTTCTTGAGATTCTAAATTCGAAGGATGTTTAATTGAGTGTTTAGTTTCTAATCGCAAAATCCGTTTTTTTAGAAATTCTTTAGTTTTTGAGGAGTTTTGAATTATTTCTGGATCTTCCTCTAATAACTGAACACATTCAATAAGATTTTTTAAACTTTTTTCAAAATCACGACTTTCTAACAAGTTGGCCTGTTGTAATAATTTTTTATATTTATTTATGCTCAAGATAATTCTCCTATTTTTTCAATCTTATATATTAATTTTAATTGTCGATCTTTTCTTCTTGTAAAATCCGAATAATTTTTGGGATTTCTTTTTCAATTGTTTCCCAAATAATTTCAATATTGATACCAAAGTATTCATGAATAAGCTTATCTCTCATTCCCGCCATTCCTTTCCAATGAAGATTGGGATATTTTTCTCTAATATTTGGTGGAATTTTTTTTGCAGCTTCACCAATGATTTCAAAATTACGGATCACTGCATCTATTGTTTTTTTATCATTTGAGAATTTAATAAAATCATAATTTTTGGTATATTCCGATATTGATTGAGATGCTTCAAGAATATCGTTAATGAACACTTGATAATTTCGTTCATTTTTAGACATATACAACTTCCCTTAGAATTTTTGGTTTTATTATAGGTTTTAATCCCTTTTCTGAAACTAAATCAACTTTTCGACCCAATTCTACAGTAAGAAATTCTTCTAATTCAATAAATGTAAAAATAGTAATAGGTTTGGAAAAATCCACTAAAATATCAATATCACTGTTTTCTGTCACAGCATCTTTCACAAAAGATCCAAATAAACCAATTTTGCTTACATAGAACGTTTTTGAAACCATGCTCAAGTTTTCTTTCAAAATGGACAGAATTTGTGATTTGGAAATCATTATCTATTATTTATATAGTATTTCTTGCTTTTTATTTTTCCTCGAATATTAAGGATATTAGCTGAGATACTCAGCCAGTGGTTTTTATCCTTCGAAATTACATCATCATTATCTTAATTTTTTAAAATAGAAATTAGTTCGTCTTGATGGCTTTCGGTTTGTAGATTATCCCTTTCTATCCTATTAAAACATATCCCTTCTTTATTGTAGAAGTAAATTGTGGGAGTTTCCTTTAATGCATAATTAGGATCAGCAGCTTCAGGTGGTTTTGCATATTTGCCTTGATCAGAAGAAGGATTCATTCTTTTTTTCAACCCTCCCAATAAATATAATTTAAAGCGTGGGGAATTTAGAGATTCTTCAATTTTCGCAAATTGAGGGTCTATTCTGGCACATCCTGCGCACCAGGAAGCACCTAAAATTAATAGAGAGACTTCTTCATCTTTTTTTTCTAACAAGTCCTTAATTTCCTTGATTAATTGAGGGTTTACATTGAAGGTATCATACCCGTTTTTGAATTTCTCCTTTTCATCTTCACTCTTTATATGCTGTAAATATTCATTCCATGTTAATTTAGGGGACTGAATATCTTGCCATTTTAGCTTTTCTGGTTGAAACATGAAAGAATTATAGGGATAAACATTAAAAAAATGCTTCTTATAATTATCTATTTAATTCATGGAATAAGCTTATAAATCTTAAGATATATTTTCTTGAAGTGAGTTTGTCCTTTGAGAATAATTCATCGAATATAGGACAATCGGATATATTATTATAATTAAAAGAATAGTAATTTGTTGAATTTTGTTATTAAAAATAATCGTCATATTATTTTAAATACGATTTTTTAATATTTTAGAGCGGGTTTCAATGGAACAGCAAACACTTGAAGTTAAGAAAGAAAAAAAGGAGATTAAAGCAATAGCATTGATATCTGGAGGATTGGATAGTGCAATTGCAACAAAATTAATTATAGATCAAGGGATTAAGGTAGAAGCACTAAATTTTCATTCCCCATTTTGTACTTGTTCATCAAATAGTAAGTATAATCAGTGTGGCGCGACATATTTTGCTCAAAAACTTGAAATTCCTATAAAACATATATCGAAGGGTGATGAATACTTAGAAATCGTAAGAAATCCAAAATTTGGGTATGGAAAGAATATTAACCCATGCATTGATTGTCGAATTCATATCCTTGAAAAAACTAAAGAATATATGAAAGACATTGGAGCAGAATTTATAATTACTGGTGAAGTTTTAGGACAGCGTCCAAAATCTCAAATGCTCCATGCACTCAAAACAATTGAAAAAACTGCTGATTTAGAAGGAAAAATAATTAGACCTCTTTCAGCACAACTTTTATCCCCTACTGAAATGGAATTAGAAGGAATTGTTGATCGTTCAAAATTACTTGGAATTCAAGGCCGTCGTCGAAATATTCAAGTCCAATTGGGAAGGGATTTTAAATTAATTGAGCAATATTGTGCAGGTGGTGGATGTCGCTTAACAGATCGAAATTTCGCTCGAAAATTAAGAGATTATTTTAAATATCATCAAAACTCAAAAATGAGCGATATGAAATTTCTTCAAATAGGTAGACACTATCGATTCATGGATATAAAATTTATTGTAGGTAGAAACGAGGGAGAAAATAATTGTTTAGTAAGTTGGGCTCGCAACGATGATGTATTACTGTATTTGAAAGATATCACAGGTCCAACAATTTTAATAGAACACCCAAAAACAATGCAAATATTAGAATTTGCTGCCCAAATTGCTGTCAGATATTCTGATTCAAATGAAGTTGAAAATTTGATAGAAGTTGAGAGTAAAAATTCACAATATGATGATTTTATAGTAAAAGTAAACCCAAATATTGAAAATTTGATTAAGGAATTTCGAATTTGATCGATTGTGAAAATGAATATAAGATCTTAAGATAAACTTTCTTGAAGGACTACTATCCCTTGAGCAACTAAGATACTCAACAAATGGTTTTTAACCTATGAAACAACAGAATCACTATCATAATTTTTTAAAATATTCATTATTATTTTTTAATTTCAGCTATAAATATAATTATGAATCTGAGAAGATGGTCCAATAAAAAATGGTTCAAGAAATAAAAACTCTTTATTATCAATGTTCATGCGGAAAAAGTGTTAAATTGAAAAAAAATGTAAATAATTTTAAAGTACCAAGATGTATCTCTTGTCAGAAGATAATTTGCATTAGTTGTAGTGGGTTTAATAAGGCATGTCATAATTGTTTAGGGAAATTACCCAGAAAAGAAAAGAAAAAATTAATAAATCTAAATTCATTTTCGCTCTATCTTACTGCCAGTATTGTATTAATTATTGAATGTATTCTTATAGGTCTTATTATAAAAGTATATCCAGTGAATTTATTTAATTCAATGACAAGAAATATAATAATAATAATAATGTTAATTTCTTGTTGTTCAGTTTTCCCTCTTCAATTAAAAATAGAACGCTTCTTATTTATGAAATTTTTACGTAAAAACTTTCCAAGACATTTTTAAAAAGGTATTAAATCTTAAGATATACTTGCTTGAAGGACTACTATCCCTTGAGCAAAAATCTCATCATTCTTAAACGCTTCCTTAATTTGAGAAGGTTTCATTCTGGATAATTGAAAAAGAAATACATAAGCCATCTTTAGTGCTGAGATTTTTATTTTAATTTTCACTTCGAATCTAGTAGAAAATTCAATTAACCTGTCAACCTTCAATTTATCGACAATACTAAGAGATAACTTAGAAATTTTATCCCAATGAATCCTATTGTTAATTTCATTATCTATCTTTGTAATTAAGGTCTTTACTTGTTCAAAATTGATTACTTCTCTAAATTTTGAATAAGCACCTTTTATATTATTGAGTGGGGAGATTTCTTCAAATTTATCCCAATTCACTATTTTTTCGATCTGAATAGCCAGAGATTTAATAATCTTCCAGTTTAGGACATATTCCTTCCATTGATCCTTACGCAATTTCAGAGTAGGTAGAATTTTATCCCAAATAATGAATAAATACGGAACACCTTGATTAGTTAAAATAATTACTTCATAAATCAAGAGATCCACGCCAGAAGGTCTTATATTTGATAACCATAAGGGGAATTCCATAGCAAATGCTTGAAAACAACCCACTCCAAAAATAAATAGGACAACTTTTGGATCAAAACTATGAAACCATTTGGTACAATAAAGAAGGATCATAGCGAGATATCCAATCAACACAACAATGATCTGAATTATGAATTGAGATCCCATATGGCGCAAACTGACAACAGGAGTATCATTTAAAGGAAGTAAATATGATATAAATGGAATAAGTAGCCAACTTCCCAGTAAAAGGGATGAATAAAGAAAAATTTCTCGAAAATTTTTAGAAAACCAACTTTCAAACATTATCCAAAGCCAAGTGAAAGCAAAAAGCGCGTAGGATATAGTCATCATAAAATCTGCTGCAAATTTTAATAAAGTTAAAGAATTCCATCCATGTAATACAGCATTTCCCCCTATCCAATATTCACGAATATTTTTACCAGGTAAAGTTGAACCAGCAGGAATATTCCACCAAGCTACAGCATCAATAATATAAACCACTATAGCTAAAATAAAACCTGCATACAATGCATTAAATTTTTTATGTTTCAGAATAATTATTAACCAAATGAGTAAAAAGAAAGCATCAACATATATATAATCGAATTGAAATCGGCGCATTACCTCTGTTAATCCCTTTAAATCCATTGATAGTCTATTATATCTTTACAATTAACCTTTTTAATTCTTTTTGATTTTTACTTTTAAAGAAATGAATTTTCAATCTTGTAAAATAAATAAAAAATATAAAATTAGGGTAAATTTTTTTCACATATACATGGATCCGAATAACATTTTGGGCATTTGTTGTATTTGCTTAAAATTGTTGATTGTAAATCAATTTCTAATAAATTTGCAAGAGATGCTACCCATGCATATATATCTGCCATTTCCTCAGCTACAGCATGCTTATCTATTTTATCGACACTATATTTCAATTCACTCATGAGTTCACCTATTTCTTCTCCCAACCATAGACATGTGCGGTGTATTCCACGCTTTTTATCATTGTGAATATATAAATCACTCATTTTTTGCTGAAATTTTGAAATTTCCATAATTTTTACTATTTATAATTCTAAAAAAAACTCATGGATTTATTGTGAAATTAAATTTACTGACTTTTTTTAGTAGATATTAAAATTTAAGGCTAAAAATTGGACTCTTAAAGATACAAAAACTAATTGATTTTATATTCAATTCAAGGTGAGTAAGATATTAGAAATTGGAATAAAAACAGATAAACTTACAAAAAAATTCGGTGACTTAGTCGCAGTTAACCAAATTGATTTGGAAATTAGGAGAGGTCAATTATTTGGGTTCTTAGGTCCTAATGGTGCAGGTAAGAGCACAACAATAAACATGTTATCAACGATAAATGCCCCAACTGAAGGGACAGCATTAATTTTAGGGAATGATCTAATAAAAGATAGAAAAAAAATTCGTGAATTAATCGGAGTTTGCCCACAAGAGATTGTTTTATATGATCTATTGACAGCCCGTGAAAATATTCATATGATTGCAAAAATGCATAATATGCCATCGAGAACATATAAGGAACGTACAGATGAATTGTTAGGAAAAATGAATTTATTAGAACGAGGAAATGATCTTGTGAAAACCTTTTCAGGAGGGATGAAACGCCGTATAAATGTGCTTATGGCTGTGATTCATGATCCTGATGTAATTTTTTTTGATGAACCTACAGCTGGTTTAGATCCTCAAAGCCGGCGGGTGGTTTGGGACTTCATTAAAGATTTTGAAAAAGACAATAAAACAATTATTCTAACAACGCATAATATGGAAGAAGCCGATGATCTATCAGAAAAATTAGCAATCATCGATAATGGAATAATAATCGCAGAAGGAACACCCCAAGAGTTGAAGGGTAGAAATGGATCTGGTGATATCATCGAATTCAGAATACCAGATCAGCATCTTGAATTTAGGAATAATATCATAAACTTCCTAAATGAAAAAAGCGAGATTTTATGGGCAAAAAATTTGGGTAAAGCTCGAATTTCCTTTAGTGCTTTGAATGGATTGAAAAAAATATCATTTTTCTATGATATGTTAGAAAAACAATTCCAACTGAAAATGCAGGATTTAGTTATCAGGCAAAACACACTCGAAGATGTTTTTCTTGAATTAACTGGGAGAAAATTACGAGATTAGAGGTTATTATCATGAGTGAAAACAAACAGAAATCAAATTTTAATTCCGGTCATTTAAAACAATTCTGGACATTAGTTGTTAAATATATAAAAGTCAATTTTCGTGAAAAAGAGAATCTTTTTTGGATTTTTGGATACCCCTTACTATTTATGGTGCTTTTTCTAATTGCCTTTAATTCTGGTGGGACACGTTCAACTTATAATGTAGTAATTATTAATTATGATACATTAAATATAGAAAATCCAGAAACCGACATAGGTGCGAATGCTTCATCAATACTCTTGGATTTATTTGATCAAAACGCTAATTTTTCGGAATCATTTAATTTACAAAAAACTTATTCCAATGGAACTGAAATTACCGAGAGTGGTGCAAGACAATTAGTGGAAGAAGAAGATATTGATGGTTTAATTATTATTCCTCAAAATTTTTCAGAGATAATAATCGGTAGTACTTGGTGGTATCCGTTAGTTAAACAAGGGATTATTCCTCCTAATACTAGTGAAGAATTTATGTCACTTATGTTGAGTTTAAACGATACGGATTACATTTCTGGATCACCCACATTGGAAATCCTCACGATCGCAGATGTAGTAACAGGGCAAGTGATCTCAAGTGTTTTTAATGGTATTGTTAATGATATTATTCTGGGTTACAATAACATCTCCTCATTATTAATTGAACAAAGTATAGGACCAAAAGGAAGAGATCTTACATGGTTTGATATGGCAGCTCCAGGACTTGTGGCAGTAGGTGTTTTAGTTGGAATTTCGAATTTAGCTACTATGTTTGCTTTTGAAAAATCAAAGGGAATACTACAACGCTTAGATACAACTCCGGTTCCACGTACAATTTTGCTTCTCAGCGGAGGGATTGGTCAATTAGTTATATCATCAATTCAAGTAACAATTCTATTGGGTGCACTCCCCATTTTTGGTGTCAATACATCTCCAGATGCAAATTGGTTTTTAGCTTATATTATCGCGTTATCACTAGCATTTACATGCATAGGTTTAGGATTAATCCTAGCTAGTTTTGTTAAATCAGCTAGTGCGGCGGGAGGATTAGCCTGGATAATAATAATGCCTCTGCAATTTTTAGGAGGGGGATTTTTCCCATTAGAAAATAATATTACAAAATTTGTTCCCACATTTTATACAATTCGAGCTATCCGTCTAGTGTTGATATATGGAGCACCATTATCTTCAGTGTGGCAAGATATATTGATTACTTTAGGATTTGGTTTTATTTTTACTTGCATAGGTATGATTATTTTTACCAAAAAACGCAAGATTTGAACCAATACTTTTTTTCGTCCCGTTTTTTCATATATAATTGATTTCTTTTTTATCAAAGAAATCTTAATATAAGGATTTCTATATAAATATTACATGGAAGGATCTAGACTTGAAAGATATCTTGAAAAATTACAAGTATTGGGTGATACACTTGAACATTTAAATACTTGGAATAGTGATATTTCTTCATTGTCTTTATCCAATATTAATACGCGAGATAAATTTGCAATCTTCCATGCTTACCAAATTATTGTTGAAAAAGTGACAGATATTACTGCGATGATTGTAAAGGATATTGGAAAAATGCCTAAAGACGATTATATGAATTTCGATATATTAGTCAAATCTTCACTATTTCCTCAAACTACATTAAATAAGTTAAAACAAGCCAACGGATTACGAAATCGAATAGTGCATGAATATAATGGATTAATTGAGAAGATTGCATTTGAAGCAATAAATGAACACGTTGAATTATTCCAAGAATTTCAAAAAGTGGTTTCAGAATGGTTGAAAAAGAAATAATTGAAAATATAAAAAAAGATTTTGGATTTCTTATGAATAATCCTTCTTTTTTGGGATTAATGTTATACGGATCCCATGTTAATGATTTACAAACTAATAGAAGTGATATTGATCTTTGCATTATCTTGAATGATGTCGAATCCAAGGAAATATTTAACGTTATATGCGCTAAGGTAGATCTATTTGGAAAAAAATATGATGTCCACTTTTTTAAAGAATTGCCTTGGTATATTCGTGGAGATATTTTAGAAAGAGGAATTGCTATATTAAGTCCAGATTTTCCATTATTATTTGAATTTCTATATCCATATCGGAAAATTTGGAATGATCAAAAACATCGCCATAAACTTAGTAAAAAAGAGATGCATGAAATACTTACTCATAATATTAATTGAGAAAGATCTAATTCATCATAGTTTTTTATTATTAAATCAGCTTCATTCAATTTTTCAGTAGGAAATGTAGTCGCAATACCAATTGTAAAAGCGCCGCTAGATTTAGCAGCTTTTATTCCTGAAAGAGAGTCTTCGATAATGATACATTTTTTTGGTTCAATTCCCAATCGATTCATAGCTTCTATAAAAATATCGGGTGCAGGTTTTGCATGCTTGACATCATCTGCAGAAACAATATTCCGAAAATCATTATTTAACCCGGCTTGCGAAAGATTAAAATCGATTTTATTGATTGATCCTGACGAGGCTACCGCTATTTTTAGATTTAAATTTTTAGCATCTTGAATTACACGATTAACTCCTGGAATTGGATTTAATTTACCCTTGGCAATTATATAATAAGTATCTTCTTTTAATTGGGCAAGTTTTTTTAGAGTTTCATTATCATAAGGAAGATTATATTTTTTCGAATAGTATTCGGCTGTATCTAATAGTTTCTTACCAAGAATTGCATTATAGTTAGTTCCGATATCAATATTATATTGTTCTTCAAATATTACATTCCAAGTTCCACAGCTAAATGGTTCTGAATCAACTAAAACACCATCACAATCAAAAATTAAACCTTCAAATCGCATTAAGATCTCAATGAATGCAATTTATAAAAAAATTCCATGTTCTGAAATTTAATTCATTATGATTTACTTAATTATCCTTTTTTTAAATTAAAATTTAAATAAATCAAACTCAAAGCTTTTAATATATGAGTCCAATCACAAAAAAGAAACTTCAGATGGGTTTTTACATATTCGCATTACTAGTTCATTTCTTATATACTTTCATTTTAGGAGTTATGAATTCCTTTTGGGGTGAGGTAAATGGATTCATCTATGTTCTTCTTTACAATAATTGGAATTATACGCTCATTTTGTTTATTTCAGCAATCTTTTCATGTATATATACCGGAATTTTAATAATTTTGGTAAGAAAATCAAACAGAGAACAAATTCTACCTAAGCTGCCTAAAATTTTATGTGTTTTATTCAAAACAATACTGCCCATTCTGAGTTTCATCTTTAACTCGCTTGTCCTATTGATTCTCTTTGTAGCTGGAGAAGAACACCTTAGATTAGTTCTATTTATCATCGATTTTTTTCTTCCGATCCTTTTTACTCTAAGTGTTGTCTTTTTGGGAATAAAAATACCTCATCTTATTTCTTTCCTTAAAGATCTTCACCGTAAATATCAGATCAATTCTGAAGCAAAGAAGAAATCATCCCCCATGCAACTTATCTTAAGTATTTCCTTAATGATTCTATTATACCTTGGGGTTTTTCTTATTCCATTAGTGATTACCCCTTCAAGTCTATACAATGAACCTATTGCTGAAAAACCATTAATAATTGCCCACAGAGGTGCTGCTTATCTTGCTCCTGAAAATACGATGCTAGCATTTCAAAAGGCTGATGAGGTGGGAGCCCATGGATGGGAAGTAGATGTTCGAATCAGTATTGATGGCGAATTTTTCTTAATGCATGATACTAATCTAAAAAGAACGACAAATGTAGCCACTGTTTTTCCTGAAAAAATTGATGAGGATGCTTGCTCATTTACCATTGTTGAATTGAGACAATTGGATGCGGGGTCTTGGTTTGTGGATAGAGATCCATTTGGAGCAATTAAGGGTGAAAGAGTTAGCATTGAAGATGCAGATTTGTTCCGAGGGGCTAAAATACCTCTTCTTGACGAAATTTTAAACTATACAATTCAAAGTCCGCATTGGATAGATATTGATATGAAGAAACCACCTGAAGAGCACCCCTTCGCATCTCAATATGAAGATCTATTGTTAAATATACTCCTCCTATCAAATTTAACAGATGTTATGATAAAATCAAATGATCCCAAAGCGGAAAATTTTACACAATTATTTAGCCCAGGAGAATATTCTATTGAAGAGATGCTCGGGTTTGGAGCAGAACTTATTGATGAAAAATATACAACCGCAAACAGCGAATTGAGCGAATATGTTAACCAAAATGTCCCCATTATGGTGGGAGTGCTTAATTCTCCAATTCGATTCGCACAAGTGTGGCTTCTAGGAGCAGATTTTGTTTTGACGGATACACCTGATGTGTTTTTAGATATGGCTGAACCATTAAAATTGATGAAAAGCAGCATTTTTATACCAGTTTGGGTTATAATGTCTATAATTTCATATGGGGGGGGTTATCTTTTCCATATCCATAAATTGAAACGTAACAAAGTGGAGATTTAAGAAACGAAATCATGCCAAATTTGCGGTTCTTTAAAAATAAGTAAATTTATAGGAGTATGTGCAGATTGTATTAGAAAAAACTCTCCTAAAATATCTGAGATTATTCAAAAGGCATACATTTATTCAAGACACCAGTTTAATGAATTGCCAATATATCCACCACGAACAAAAAATGGAATTATCTGCAATTTATGTTCCAACGAATGTCAATTGGGATTGGATGAAGTGGGTTACTGTGGACTTAGGATAAATATCAAAGGAAAAATACAAGGCCCAACAAAAACTCGTGCAAAATTGCATGCATATTATGATAATAATCCGACTAACTGTTGTGCATCTTGGTTCTGTTCTGCTGCAACAGGTATTGGTTATCCATATTATACATCTTTTCAAAATGGAGAAAAAAATACGCTAAATTATTCTGTGTTTTTTTATGGATGCAATTTTAACTGTCTTTTTTGTCAGAACAGTTCCCATAAAAGTGAAGTAAACCTAGTAGATTATACTGATA
>JAUWPK010000045.1 GCA_030611625.1 Promethearchaeum sp.
TTTCTGGAACTATTTTAATAACAACTTCCGGTTTAATACTACGTTTTTTAAAGTATTGGGAATTTCTTTTTTTCTTATCAAATTGATTATTCGAATTTTGAGTTGATTTATAATTACTATTCTTTTTTAGTTTTTGTGACGATCCCGGTTTAACTGAGAACTTTTCCGGATTTTTAATAATAACTTCCGGTTTACTACTACGTTTTTTAACGTATTGGGAATTTTTCTTTTTCCTATCATATTGGCGAGTAGATCCATGAGAACTTCTTGATTTGGATTTTTGTTTTGGTTTTGTATATTTTTCTGACACATTATATTTTTCTGGAACCAATTTCATATCAGATGGATCTGGAATGTCGCGTTTTTCAATATTATATTTAAGTAGCTTTTCAATTTTACGCATTAAAACACGATTATCAGTTGAAACAATGGAAATAGCTTTACCATTTGTAACATTCTTATCAACACCTGCCACTCTTGCAGTTCGTCCAATTCGATGGACATAATCTTCTGGGTCTCGGGGCATATCGTAATTGAATACATGTGTTACTTGAGGAAAATCTAACCCTCGAGCAAGAACATTTGTTGCTACTAAACAATTCAATTCTCTTTTACGGAACATTGAGATTGTTTTTTCGCGTTTTGCTTGTGTTAAATCTCCGTTAATAAATCCAACATTAAGATTGAAGTTCAGAACACTCACATCATTTAATTTCCGACAGAGTTTTTGAGCATTTCGTTTAGTTTTGGTAAAAATTATTGAAAAATCGGGTTTTTCGTTATTTAAAATCTTAATAAAATTCCAAAATTTATTATTTTCAATATAATATGCATATTGGTCACAATTTTTTACTGTTAAGGAATCCTTACTTACATCAATTTCATGAACGGTATCCTTTTTAGTAAATTTATAGATAACTCGTTTGATATCATCAAATAATGTGGCAGAAAATAGAAATAAGCGAGGAGAAACATCTCGCATTGCTTCCAATAGTAAAAACTGTATATCAGGGAGAAATCCCATATCTAACATTCGATCAGCTTCATCTAAAGCAACAAAGTTTACACTATTAAACTTAATTTTTCCACGTCTAATTAAATCAAGTAATCGTCCTGGAGTGGCAATTATAACTTGACCTCCGCTCTGAATTTGTTCAATTTGAGTACGTATGGAAGCACCACCGTAGACCTCAACAATTTTTATTTTCTTGTATTTTGAAATAGATCGAAAAACAACTGCATTTTGTTTACATAATTCTCGAGTAGGAACTACAACTATTGCTTGAATATTTCGATTATCGGGATTTATTTTCGCAATTATGGGAATAGCAAAAGCGAGTGTTTTTCCGGAACCAGTTTTGGCTTGACCAATAACATGGGATTTTTTCATTGAAAGCCCGTGAGGAATACTTTTCTCTTGAATTTCAGTAGGAGACACTATCTGATTCTCTTCCAAGGCTTGAATAATTTGAGGATGGATATCCATTTCTGTAAATAACATTAATTTATTACCTGCTAAAAGAAGTAAAAAAGCATTTTTCTGATGTTTCTTATTCCTTAACTAATATTTTTAAAGAAGCATCGAATAATTAGTTTTCCATAAAAATAAACATTCCTTGTTTAAATGCACGATTAATGGAATTCCAAACATCTACATTATGGATCAAAATTATTTTGGTAAATATTGATAAATATAATCATTTCTTTTTACTGGAGAATCTACTTCTACACTGATTAAAATAGAAGTTCCAGGTTGTAATTTTGGTGTTTGCGTCACTGCTTTGGTTTTTATTTGAATAGATTTTACTTTTTGCTTTAAATAAGTCCCCATTTTACTCCCTTCGATAATAATCTCATCTCCAATTCTTAATTGGCCTTGATGAAGACTGATTTTTGCAACTTTTACATTTCGATAATAAGTTATCACTTTTCCAACTTGAATTTTTCGATAATTTGAAAGGTTTCCAGAATGTTCTCGTGAAATTTCGTTAACACCGGGGCGATTGAAATAAAATCCAGTTGAAAATCCCCGATTGTAAACATTATTTAGATCTTCTAACCAATTCTTTACTTTGGCATCATTATACGTACCTTCGTAATAACTATCAATTGCTTCACGATAACACCGACCTACGATTTCAATATAGTGGGGATCTCTCATTCTCCCTTCAATTTTTAAAGAAGATATGTTCGCTTTAATCAGTTCTGGGATATGTTCAATCATGCATAAATCTTTTGAGTTTAAGAAAAATCCATCTTCATATTCCAATTCAGTTCCATTTGAATAAGTAAGTGTCCATTTGTTTCTACAAGGCTGGAGACATTTGCCACGGTTCGCAGAATATTGAGTATCTTTATGAACTTCGGCAGATAAATAACATCGTCCAGAAATAGCTGTGCACATAGCTCCGTGAACGAATGTTTCAATTTGAGTTTTTGATAATTTTCCAATTATTTTTTTAATTTGATCTAATGAAAGCTCTCTTGCTAAAATTATGCGTTCTGTTCCTAAATGTTCAAAAAATTGTGCTGCTTTTGAATTGGACACACTTGCTTGAGTAGATATGTGAAATGGTAAATTAATATCTCTAGCAATTTCGATTCCTGCTAAGTCATGAACAATTACTGCATCAATTCCGGCATCTTTGGCTAAATTTAATTGGTTTTCCAAAAATTCTAGTTCATTTTCATATATAATTACATTTGATGTGAGGTATGCTTTCAAATTGAAAGAATGGCAGAGATCAACAATTTTTGGAAGATTTGATATTGAAAAATTGTCAGCATGTATTCTCATATTCAAGGCTTCTGTTCCAAAATATACTGCATTTGCATATTCTTTCACTGCAATTATTGATTTTTTATTTTGAGCTGGAAGTAATAGTTCAACTTTCATTATTATTATTTAGGGAATCTTCACTTATTTCATTAAGTTTTACCATCAATTTATCACAAATTTTTATTACAGAGAGTAAAACATTTTTAATTTCCAAAGTTGATTTAAAAAACATGGAACAATCAAAAAAACTTTTAGATAAAATCAATATTGAAATGATTTTTTTAAGTATTTTGTTTCTGTTTTTTCTACAAATGATTACAGAACTTATTTCCGCAATATACATGCTCGATTTGCTTAATACATCTGTTGATGAAAAGGCTGCAGGATTATTTTTCTTACTACCTTCGTTTTTTCTAATTTTTTCAAAAAAAGAGATTTCACCTAAATTGATAAAAATTTCCGGTATTATATTAATAGTTGCAAGGTTGATAACACCATTCTTTGCAACTTTAGGTAAAATAATTACGGCCGGCTTGAGTGTTGGTTCTTTTATGATATTTTTCCCTAGCTATTTGCTTTACAGTTCTTCATTAACTAAAAAATCAAATGGATTAAATTTTGGATTAAGCTTGGCTATAGGGACAGGATTATCAATTCTCTTTAGGACGCTTAATTATACTATAGATATTTCGATGTATAGCTGGTATCAATCAATCGGGGTAATTTTAGCTTTAATAGCATTAGTGTTATTACTTTCATTTGATAAAATACAAAATTATGATCAAAAAGATGAAGTTCTTAAAGAAAAAGAGTTAGAAAAGGAAGAAGATATAAAAAAAAAAAAAAGTAATTTTAACAGCGAAATTAAAATATTGGGATTGATTCTTGGAATTATTAATGTATTTCTTCTAATTTATTTTGCATTTGAGAGCCCTACAGTTATATCTCGTTGGACTCAGGGAAATTACCTGGCAATTATTATCATTCTTATTATTATGATTTCTATTTATGTATCAATTGCCCAATTTAGACCAGATTGGTTTGGATTATTAAAAATTTGGATGATATTGTTATGGAATTTCCTTTTCGCTATAAGTTTAGTCCTCACAATATTTGTACATACAATTAATTTTCCAGAAACTGTGAGTTCACCTGCCATAATAGTAGGAACGCCTTATTGGTATCAACAAATACCGCTATATATGATGCTTTTATTATCTCCAATTATTTTTATTAATTTCATGTTGTTTACTCGGGAATTGATAAGAAATATACCTTCAAAAAAGCAAATATCATTGGGATTTACCCTTGGAGGATTATATATTATCATAATGGCATTTATCATAATATTCACAAATATTTGGGGTTATGTTGGAGCAGTAAGTTTAATATTTAGAAATCTTTTCTGGTTTCCATTTCTTTTAATTGGGATTGGATTGTTTATATCTGCTTTATTCATTAAGAATACTTCAATTCAATTCAAAAAATTTAAAGGTTCCATTAAAGAAAACGTTCCTACAGTAATCTTCATATTTTTTATCTTGATAGGAACGATTTTTGGTGGTATAATTACAATGGCTAACCCAGAACCTTTAACAGGTCAAGGCGTTCATTCTTTGAAAGTTATGACATATAATGTTCAAATGGGAGTGAATGAAACAGGAGATTTTAATTACGATTCTCAATTACGTTTAATACAAGAAATTAACCCAGATATTATTGCATTCCAAGAATCAGATTCTGCTAAAATAGGGGGAAAAAATTCGGATGTAATTAGATATTTTGCAGATAAACTAAATTATTATTCTTATTATGGGCCGAAAAAGGTTACTGGAACGTATGGGACTGCAGTTTTATCAAGATATCCAATCACAAACGCTTTATCTATTTTCACATATTCTGATGAAGATGAAATAGGAACAGTTCAGGTTGAGATTACCGTTGGAGATACTATTTTTAATGTTTTCAATTCACATCCTGATGGTTCTGATGATGCTAAATTAATTCAAATCCAAACTCTAATGTCTCAGATAGAAGGACTCAACAATGTAATTTCACTGGGAGATTTTAATTCAAAAGAAAATTCTACTTATTATAATGCCTCAACCGCAATATTAGTAGACTCTTTTCTCTTTTTATACCCAGACCATTTTGATGAAAATGGTGTTAATAGAACACTGAGAATTGACCATATTTTTGTTTCTCCGGAGTTCACAATTAAGGAAGCTCATTACATTTCAAAGCCAGAATCTCAAACTGATCATCCCGTTTATTGGATAGTAATTGAATTTTGAATTTTGAATTTTGAATTTTTTTGTTTTTTCTTAAACATTTTGAATTTTCAATTAATTCTTAGGAAAAAGGATGAAATATTAAATACTTTACAAATAAATTGGAATTAATGTTGGAAAAATTCTTGGAAAAATGGCATTCAACATTTATACTATTCAGTTTTATTCTCCTTATCCAGATATCAGAATTTATTGCTTCACTACAAATAATCGATTTTGTTAATATGATAATTGCTGATTCATAAAAAAAATTAATTTCCAGAATGGATTTAATACTTAATTTCTGTAAAAAGATATATATATGTGCTTTAACATATTTGTATAGAATTTAATTTTTTATTCAAAATATAAAAATTTCTATGATATTTAAAAACTTAAGATGATGATAATGAAAACAATAAAATACTTACTTCTCTTCATTATAACAATCGGAATTTTTACAGCAGGCTCTAATCTTAATAATTCATCAACTAGTCTTAATTTTGTACCAGTTCTTGAACCAAAAACTGCTTATTCCGAAACTTTTGGTGAAGATGCAAATGTGTATATTTACAACGATGGTGAAATAAGTAACCATTATAGTATTTATGGGAATGCCATTCAACTTGATGGAGTAAATTTAGATTATATTCAAGATTTATTTCCAGAACAATATGATCGCTTTTCGTCTGCGAGTTGGGGTTTTTACAATGATTATGGTGATCCGTTCAATCAAAATGTCTATTTGTATTTATATTTCAACACAGGTGATATTACAGTCGCCAGAAGTGATGCTGAATGGATAATGGGTTTTGTCAACGCCTTTACTGTCACAGATTATATTGAAGATGGTGTAGAATCCTATACTGGTCATACAGAAATTCGATATAGGGGTCACGCATCTTGGCCAGATTTATTAGATGTTTATAATGCATCTATTCCAAGGGATTATGGAGGATTAGCAGAAACTATAGATATTACTAATTGTAATTATTTCAGTTTTTCTATTAGTCCATCAAGTTCGAGTGTTTATCGATCATTCTATTGTTATTGGCCAGGTTCACAAGTTGAATATTTAGATGGATCATTTACTTTTAATTTCAAAGATATTATTCCTGTAGACAAATTGCAACAGTTAAATGGTGGATATGATTCAAATATACGATTTTCTTTACCAAACGTTACAAATTTAGTAGTTGATCCAGGGTATGCAAATATTAATTATAATGATTATCAAAGTTCGTGGAATCTTAATCATTGGTATGATATATCTATAGCCCTTTCAAGTACAGAGATTGACGATTTTACAGTATCTTTTGATCATAGCTTTGTTCCGTGGGATCTTATGCCAAGAGAACTTGCTTATGTTGATGTAAATCCTTATGGATATGCTCGAAAAGAGATAAATATTTATCATGATAATTCAGATTTTATAAATTGGACAGAACATTTTCCAGAAATCTATTTATATTCTTCTACAGACTATAATTTAGATCGTGATGATTATGCAGTAGATTTATCGTTTAAATTGAGAAATCTAACTGGAGATAATACTGAAACAAAAAGTATAACATTTGTCAATTGGATAGAAACAAATATGCCTGGAGGATGGGTCCAAACATATAGCTCTAATGGGTCATCTTCTTGGTGGAATGGAACAGAATATATTGACGCTTGGAATTTTTATCTCCACTATAATTTTACCACAATGGATGAAACAAATTTGAATTTATTATGGGATTCAACATGGATTTATGCAAATAGTAACATGATGCAACAAACGGATCTGAAAACCGCCGATTCAATTAGGTGTTATGGAACATACACACCTAGTATGGGAGGATATACATACCACCATACCACGTTTAATTGGAATCCATTAAATAGATATGAAACAACCTTAACTAAAACATTTTCACATTTAGATAACCCGTATCATAGTATTTCAATGTTAGATTTGTTTGGATGGAGTTATTTTGAGAAAAGTGCTGATTTTTACAGTTCATACTTAAATTTTGAAGTTCCAATATCAGATCACGATAGTTATACTGCCACAGCGCCAACCACTTATGATGATGATTACTATTATGGATTTTACACTCATACAGATCAAACCATAGAATTAAGAGGTTATTTAGAATCTTTTTCAACAACTGCCACGGTTAATGATTTAGCTGCTGATTTCGAGTATGATTTCCATCCCGATACTGACGATTTAGTCCCTCCTAGCGGTTACGTATCAACAAATAATCCTTATAGTGTATCTTATGAACAAATTAACTTTACTGCTACAGACGATGGAAATTACGGTTGGTGGGATGAAGGTTATTTAGATGGATCACCTCATTTTCCAAGTTCAGGAATTTTATCTGTTGATTATGATCTAAGTTATAATGCTTTATCTGGATTTAATTGGGAGGGTTCCATGACTCATTATTTTGATTCCGAATTTGGATTTACAATTGATACATCATCAATGCCTGATGGATGGTATACATTGCAATCCGTAGTTATTGATAATGCGGGTAATCAAGGGTATTGTTGGGATAATATTGAAATTGATAACTTTGATGATGGGACTTATGTTGATCCACCCTCAATTGAATTGATTTCCCATGATCTTTCAGAAAATGATAAAGTAATGGGAGATGAAATTCTAACATTTAATATAACAGATGACGTTGGAATATTTTCTTCGTTAATAACAATAGATGGAACCGGTTGGCTTTTAGAAGATGCTTCAAATCCCGATCCAGATCTCTATGATTTTAATTGGACAACTGAAATTTATGATGAAGGTTATCATCTTGTTACTGTTACGTCGTGGGATATGGAAGGTCATGATACTGTTGAATATTATAATTTTGAAGTTGATAATCGACCGATAGGAAATCCACCTGAGATTAATATTATCGATCCTAGTGTTCCAAATCAGTTAATTGAAAATTGGTTTACATTTAGGGCTAATATTACGGATGATTTCAAAATCTCATCAGCCCAAGCTCAAATTGATGACCGTGTTCCAGAAGATATGATATATAACGAAACCTTAGGATTGTATGAATACAATTATGATGTTTCAACACTTTACAACGGAACTCATACATTTAATGTAATTGTATATGATTTTGATGAAAACCAACATATGGTAGTAGAATCAATTGAGTTCTTTGCAAATACTACTAACATCGAAGATTTGAATGACCCACCTAATTATAAAAATCTTATTCCAGGTAATTTTGAAAATGCATCAGATATAGTAACAGGAACTGTGGAAATATCGGTGGAAGTAACGGATGATCTAGGAATCCAAGCAGTTCAATTAACCATCTCAGAAGTTACAGGGTTAGATCCAACAGATTATCCTTCGTATCCAGGGTCTGTAAATGAGGATGATCTTTCAGTAGTATCGGGATACCCTCATAGTATGACCGAAGGTAGTGTTGATGGTAGTTGGACAACTTATACAGATTCTTTTGATACAACAACAACTACTGATGGATTATACTTAATTGAAATGCTTATTGGGGATGTAGATCCTTTCAGCCATACTGTTACTGCGAGATTTTTAATGATCATTCACAATACAATGGCAGATCCATTTGCACAAATACCCGGTTTCATAATTGAATATTTCATTGGTTGTATTGGAATTTCAATATTGGTTGGTTATTTGACAATTAAGCGAAAAATTAAATCAAAATAATTACTTTTTTTTAGTTTAGGTTAAGTTAGTTCTTTTTTTTTTTCTTTTCTATTCTATCTCTTTTCTTTTTATTTCAAATGTTCATTAGCCCATTTCTTTGTGATTTTTTTGAAATCTTCTGATGTAAAGGACTCATCATAAAAAGAATTTTCATCTTCTTCTTTTGTAAAAATCTCAAGCGTTTTTTGTGGGATAATCTCCTTAAACACTTCTTTTTTTTTCGTTTTCATTGCATGGAAGCGGCTTTTATCAGATTTTTTTTCAAATTTGTTTAATTCATTGAATTTTTTTTCGTTTTTTTTCATCCAATCCAAAATGGACTTTTTTTCATTCAATCCAGTAGCCTCCTATTCTTTTAATAAAATTAGATGAAATTCACATATTTAAAGAATCCCTTTTTAAGAAATTGGAAAAAAACTTTATTTTTATCATTTAACTTCAGGAATCTTATAAATATCTTAATGAGATTGAAAAAAAAATTAAATTATTTTACGATATCTCCTAAATGATAATCTTGCGATGAAAATTCCAAGTATTAAAATTGGTAATATTAATGGATATCCTGGAATTTTATTTTCGGGATCTTCCGATTCAGGAGAAATTTCAACTTCCACTGATTCACAATTTGATATTGGCGAAATCAAATTTTCACGAGTAGATACTATTACATAATAATATGTACCATTAGATAAACCATAATCAATATATGTTGATGAAGTAGAATTACCTATTGGAACTAGATCTGTAATATCATTAATAGTGCTTGAATCTCTATAAATTTCATAAGAGGTAGCCCCAACAACATCATTCCAATTTATTGTTATATTGCCATCAACATCAGGATCTGGATAAATATTACCTAAAACGGGAGCAGAAAGTGAGAAATGATTCGTTTTTATTAAAAGAAGTTGGTTAAAATCTCCGGTAAGAAAACCCTCAGAACCGCAAATATAAATAAATGATTCATCTCCACAAATTGATGATCCGATATATAATCCATTATCACCCCAGTACTTTTCAATAATTAGATTTCCTTCAGTGTCCCATACTAGGAAAATAAGTTGAGCTTCTTCAAATCCAGAATAAATATTTGCTCCTGTAGCATATAGATAGGTTCCATCGCTCCAAATAGAAGTTATATACATATTTTCGCCTATATCGTAGGATTGATTCCATATCTGATTACCATCATAATCCCATTTAATTAAAAAGAGTTCCAATTCATCTTCAAGAAAATTACCATTAATCGCAGTGGTATAAAAATATGTTTCATCGCACCATAGTGAAGTGCTTGATTGGTCCTCGATATCTCCCCATGTTCGGTTCCAGATTTGATTGCCATCAGTGTCCCATTTTATTATAAAAAGATCTTGTCCTCCTCCTCCGAAACTCTGTGTTGAACCAGAAGTATATATATAATTTCCATTTCCTTTTAAAATAAAACCGTAGTCATTGTCAACACCACCCCAAGTTCGGTTCCAGATTTGACTACCATCAGCGTCCCACTTTACAATTAAAAGATCTCTAGATCCTGCACCATAACTGTCTGTATGTCCCGTAGTATACAGATATGTTCCATCTCCCCAAATAGATTCAGAACATTCATAATAACTTCCACCCCAAGTTCGGTTCCAGATTTGATTACCATCAGCGTCCCACTTTACAATTAAAAGATCTTCTCCTCCTTCAGTGAAGCTTTTAGTATATCCAGAAGTATATATATAGGTTCCATTACCCCAGATGGCGTAACTTCCATCGGTCTCATTGCCACCCCAAGTTCGGTTCCAGATTTGATTACCCTCAGTATCCCATTTTATTAATAAAAGATCTCTATCTCCTTCTCCGAAACTCTCTGTTGTACCAGATGTATAAATATATGTTCCGTTACACCAAATTGCAAAACCTACATCTGATTCATTACCACCCCATGTTTGATCCCAAATAAATTCTGAATCTGATGATAAAATCCGAGACTGTTTATCAATAATTTGGAAATTATTGATGAATTTAAAGTTTCCACCCAAAATCATCGATAAACCCAATATTAAAACTATGAATAAGAATGAAAGATTTTTCCATATATTTTTATCAAACCTACTTTTTCTTAAGAAATACATCATAAAAATAATATTATTTATATCAATATATATCTTTTTTTGATATTTATTTTACTTCTATACTACAAAAATTAGATATTCAATTATAGAGTCTAAACGAGATAATACCTGTAAAGTATAAAAATTAGAGGATATATTAGGTTTAACAACCTTTAATGAAATTCCTTCTTTCATACCTTCTTATTGTAGAAGAAATAATGAGAACCTTTAAAATACGTATTACATTCTGATATTCTAAATCTTGGATTACACCCACAATCCGATTATAATTATGAACTAGATTCAAGTCCTTTATAGAAAGATATGCTTTAATTGCTTTTGAACTTACATTTTCAATCAATTCACTTAACTGCTCAATAAGATAATCCTTATAAAATTCTTCTTGCCCATAAATATCCAAAATTGCATCTAAACCATTTATAATTATATCTTTCAATGATTTGCCTGTAGTTTTTGTTTTAAGTTTGTGGAGCATTGTGCCTTGAATACGGGAGAATTCCATTTGTAATGACATACTAAGAGTATCGATTTTTAAACCTAACTTATCACTTTTTTGAATATCTTTCTGAATTTGTTCAACAAAATAATTTTGGGCCATTTTATCACCGATATTTGCCCTTACCTTTAAAAATGTTTCATTTAGCGTCATATTTATCCCGATTTTTGTTAAGCATTCAATCTGATTAAGAAATTACACTGATTTATTACTTTTTATTAGAAACATTCTCATGAGATATTAAAAATTTTTGAAAATCATTCAACTTACCATTAGAAACTTTAATAATTAATACTAAAATGTAAATAAATTGTCAAATTTAAGCCAAATATCCGAAAATATCAAAATTTTAAATTAGAAATGTTATAGAATTTAAAATAAACTATTAAAAAAATTATAAAAAGAAACATTGATAATTGTGAAATTTCGATTATTTATTCTTTTTACCTTTCTTCTTCTTTATTAATTTGACAATTCCAGGAATTATGAGAGTAATCATTAATACTCCACCACCCGTTATCACCATCCATATTATAGTATTTAGATCTGAAAGACTGTCTAGTAAACTCTCTAAATCTTCTAAATCCATTTCAGTTAGTTCAACTATAATCGTGATTTCATTGGAGTGTACAGATTCACTTATTTCATTTAAAGCCGTCATAGAAATTATGTATGTCCCATTTCCAGAAAATTCCAGCATATGTTCAGAACCACTTGCTGAAACTTCAGTTGTACCATTATTTTCAATGTATATTTTGTATGAATCAGCATTTTGCACTTCAGTCCATTCGATACTCGTTTGATTTGTTAAAATCGTTTGACCTTCAGTAAGGATAGTAGGGGCTTGAGGTGGAAGTGTTAAATAAGCGATCTCGTTTATCCAAAGTTCAAATGCATCTGAATATGTTGAATCATCTGTATCTTGTTGGTAATTTGACAAAAGCATCCCATTTGTAATTGCACGACCATTTGCACCTAATATTATTGCACTATTGTTATCTTTGAAAAATGGAGAGATACCAGCAATTGCAGTCCCATTTCCATGTGGGGTTAAACTACAATAATCAGTAATATATCCAGCTTCAACAGTGGAAATAGTAAGTCCATTATAATTAATGGGATAATTGAAAAGAGTGTTTTCCATCTCCCAAAGATATATATCTGGTGGAGAACCTATATTTTCTCCACCGTATTCAAATCCTAAATAATCCCACAGTTCAAATCCATCAGTTGAATCATAATGCCAAGTACAAAATATAAGATTTCCTCCTGATTTAATATATATTAGAACTTCATCAAAATATGAGTTTACCATGGGACCCATATTATTGAAAATAACTAGATCCCATGATTCTCTGTATAAACTTAAATTAAAATATGCACTTTTGGATGTTAAGTGAAATGAAATTCCTAATTCATTTAAGGAAAGAGCTTCTGGCGATTGATATACATCA
>JAUWPK010000063.1 GCA_030611625.1 Promethearchaeum sp.
ATTCATATCATCAAATTTCAACAATTTGATAGGGTTAAAATTTAAATCCAATATTTGGAGATGCTGGAACCAATCACCCGGACCGGAATAATTGCTACCCATTAAATAAATTCTCTCTCCTAATACTCGTACACTCGTCATTTGTGTCATTATTGGATGATCCGCTGTCAAGTTAAATAATGTTCGAGCTCCAGATTCTGTGGGTTCGATCTTATAGATCCTTCCTCCGTAACTAAAAGCCATATTTCCATCATACCCAGCATAATATAGGTTATTATCCTCTGGATTATAGGTCAGACTTTTCGGAATTGAAAAAGTCCAAGAATCTAGTGCTAAAAGAGTGAAATTCCATGATGACGTGCCCGATTCAAGATCAAAATCATAAATAATCGTGTCCAATTCAATAGATGAATATATCGATAGGAATAATCGATTCGAATCTGTGGGATGGAATGCCATTCGGGCTATAATTGTAGTTGAATTCTCTCGAATTGTTATATTTTCAAGGATTTCTCCTGTATTTGCATCAATTTTTCGCAGAAAACTTGAATATGTTCCTGATATATTTGCGCAAAAGCAATTATATAAAACTGTTCCATTTTCTCCCAAAACTAAACCCGAAGTAAAAAAATCATCATAAGGATCATCAATAGCCCATAATTTTGTGCCATTATGATGAATTCGAGTAATATATCGTCCCAACCCATCAGTTCCATTCATCATACCCAATACATAAACATCACGGCTTAAGGGATCTGCTATAGATTCAGTCGCATAATTATAACTAATCCCTGTTCCTATTCCTACAACCCAGTCTTCATCAGAAAGTTTCATTGGTTCAGTGACGTCCAAAGCTGTAACATTGGCACATCCTGAAACCATAAGCGAAATTATTATCAATGAAAAAACACTCAAACTTAAACGATGTATTTTAATCATGCAACTATATTGGTTTTTCATATAAATAAATCCTTTGTCGATGTTCACACATAAAAAACCATAGTCTACCATTGAAGCTAAGGAGTTTGATGTTTAGCCTAAGTAAATATGAATAACTATTCAAAAGTAATTATTTTGATATGATGCATTTCATCAGTATGATATCATGGTTGAAATACAAAATCGATAAATCAAATTAATTGTTTAATAAGAAAGAAAGAAAAAAAATAATAATACCTCTAATAGAATAGATTTTAAAGGTATTTGATTGCTAAGTCCATATCTTCTTTAGCAATTTTCTTACGTTTAGCGTGGTGGGCGAACCCTAATGCTTTTTTAGTCAATGTGGTTGCAGTTTTTTCTAAATCGATGATTAAGAGTTCTACTGCATCCCGGGCAACAATGTTGGCACCGGATTTCTTCATTAATTTTCTAACAGGTGACCATGCAAATGATCGTTTTTTCTTTGCCATTTTTTTTCATTCTCCGCGTATTACGGATTGAAAACCATTAAAAATTATTGAAGCATCAGCAAAAATGGTTATTTTTGTCGATGTTATAATGAAATTTTCAACCTATTTTAATAATTGTAAACTGAGTATTTAAATGTTTTGAAGTTTTTTGAGAAATTGATAAAAATTGGGAAGGAAATCTGAAAATTGTATAGAAGGAAAAAGACCTTTGAAAAAAATTTAAAAATGTAATTGATAACAAAATTAAAACGACAAAAAAACCTTCAAAATGGATCAGTGGTGTTTTAGGAAAATATTTTTGAGTTGGAAGGAAAATTTTTTACGGAGGCAAAAAAAAAATTAACCTTATTGACCGATGTAGGAAATTAAAAATAATCGATTTATCGTAAATTTAAGGCATAAAACCAAGAAAAAATTTAAAATTATGGATGAAAAAATCAATTTCCAAAAAACATAACATGAATAATGTTTTATACATGTAATCACATATTTATACAGAGATTATGTGAATTCACATAATTAGGAAAAATAACATGACAAACATAACTCTTTCGGTATCTCAGAAATTAAAAGAAGAAATGGAGAAATTTCCTGAAATTAACTGGTCAGAGGTAGCACGAGCAGCTTTTAGACAAAAAATAGCTGATTTAAAATTTATTCAATCATTTAAAAAAAGAAGTGAAATAACTCCTGATGATGCTGAAAAATTAGGAAGAGAGGTCAGTGCACTTATGATGGAGCATTATAAGGTGCCTAAATGATTAAATTAGTGATAGATGCGAATATTCTATTTGCTGCTTTAATAAAGAATAGTAAAACAGCAGAATTAATATTAGAGAAGCAAATTACCCTTTTTGCTCCAGAATTTCTAATTGAAGAATTCTCGAAATACCGTAGTGTAATTTTAAAAAAAATGCATAGGACAGAAGATGAATTTAATCGCTTTCTAAAAATATTAAGAAGTAGAATAAGGATAATAAAAAAGGAAGAAATCGAACCTTTCATAAAAAGTGCTATCCAATTTTCACCTGATCCAAAAGATTCATTGTATTTTGCATTAGCATTAAGATTAAAAATCCCTATTTGGTCAAACGATAAAAGATTAAAGAATCAAAATGAAGTTCAAATTCTAAATACAAATGAATTAATAAGAAAACTTCTATTATAACCCATTTTTTCCCACTAGATCTATCAATATAATTTTTCACAACAAAAGACATTTTCATCGAGAATATCGAGTGATTGGAGATTTTTTGTCAAATTTTGAAAATATTCAGAGGATCTATCAAATAAAAGTTTCCAGATTCGACTTTTTTTGTCAATTTGGAACTTTAATATATCGCTATCAGGATTTTCTTCTTGTGTTGGGGAAAAAATATAATTGATGGTCACAAATTCAAATCCACGTAAATCCTTCTCGTATTTAGCAGTGAATTCAATTTCGGGAGTTTTAATAGTAATATAAAAGAGTTTTTTCAAGTCGTTGAACGATTTTCCATTATTATTAAGGATATCGAGCACGAGATTGGTAAATTTTGAGCAATTCATCTAGTAAAGCGTGTTAGACGAGTTAAAATAACTATATGAGTGCAATGAATTATTAAAAAAGTAATAATAACTAATGAAATAGAATAAGAAAAGGAAAAAAGGATTTAATTTTCTAAAACAGGAGATTTCTTAATTCCAACCGGGTAAATTTCTTCAGATTTATAGGTTTTAATTGATTTAGGCTCACCTTTGTAGAATAGATCTGAAATATCTTTTCTCATCAATTCAGTAAATTTCTTCGCATTTTCATAATTTAATTTCCATGATGGATCTGGATATCGCGGTTTTCCAATATGAACTTCAACGTTGCGCCCTACTTCTAATTTAAATGAGTTCTTTATTCCTACAGGTATATAAGGGATTTGGTGTTCTATACAAAGTCGTGCAGTTCCTGTATGGAATCGTCGAAGTTGACCATTTTTTGTTCGGGTCCCCTCAGGAAACATCCCAACTATTTCACCTTTGTCTAATTCCTTCTTAATTAGCCGGATTGCATTTTGATCTGATTGACCTCTGCGAATAGGAATAGATCCGGAGCTTTGTAGGATAGGGCGGAAAAAGGGATATTTATAGTTTTCCATTTTTGAAACCCAATGGACTTTACGCGGAACATTGCATGCAGATAGGAACGGATCTAGAGCATGACTATGATTTGGAACAAATATAGCGGCGCCTTTTTGTGGAATATTTGAGACTCCGGTAACTTTTCCTGGCCACAATTTGCGTTTTGCAAATCGTACTAGGCGCCATGCGAGCCAATAGAAGCGAGTATCCATGAAATCTAAGATTCCAATTTTGCGGTAAAATTTTCTTAATCGTGGGACAAAATAATCTAATATATTGTATTGGATTATATGTTTAGTCAATTTTTTAACCATTTTTGCCATTTATCGCACCAAATCTTTGAATGTTGAAACATTACTGATGTTTCTTTTAATTAACTAATTGATTAATCAATTAATTAATCACTTAATTAATACTTTCCTTTCATATTATTTAAACTAAATGCAAAAAATAATCTCGGATTTATATCAATAATAAAATGTTTTAATGGTTTTAATAAAATGTATTCTGATTTTGTCAATTAGGGTGAGCCGGAGTTTTTCATAAGTTTGAGTCAATATTTTGACATTTCAACAACTTTGGGAATTTAGATAATATATAGAGTAATATGTTGTCAATATGTTGGAATAGAAATTTTCTTAGTTAGTATAAATAAAATTATAATTCCAGAAATCTATTTCATCCACCAATAAGGATAGTCTACTTCAATATTACCCATTTTGGAATAAAATTTCATTTTATCATCTAAAAATTGTAAGATAAATCCATCTAAATATTGAATCCATTCATTAGTAGTAAGATCTCCTGACCAATAAAATTGAGAAATAATTACTTGAAAATCATGAGTAACAAACACATCTACTGCTTTTTTTTTTTGAGTTTTTATTATATTCTTAATATCTCTTGCCATTCTTTTTGCAACAGCTAAAGGGGGTTCAATTGCATCTTCACTATAGAATTGACCTATCCAGTAATCCATAAATTTCCTATTGGTTTTCTTTAAATATGTTTTAAATTTCTCAAAATCACAATTAACCATGAATAAACTTTCTAAACTCTCTATAGGGAAGGAATTATTTTGCTTAGAATTTGAAATACCTTTTCTAATTTCAAGAGCTGTGTTTTTACAACGTTCTACTGGGCTATGAAAAAATCTATATTCAAATTTTTTTGGTAGATTCATTCCAAATTCAAATGCAGCATTACGTCCTCTTTCAGTTAAGTGTGCCTCAAATATTTCTTCAAGTTTTTCTGGTTCTTCTCTTTCAGAATGGCGGAGCATTATTATAGTGGGTGCGTCTTCTAATAATTCATGATTTTTTAATGTATATAGGAGTTGAATGGCGTTCCTTCCCCATGAAACCGATTTTAACGTATTCATATTATATATTATTATTAAGTTTTGAGTAGTTTTTCAAATTTACGGAAGTTTTTTCATTTATAACTAATGAAAAGAATTTGAAAACTACACTAAAAGAAAAAGAAGAAAAAAGAAATTAATTAATAAATAAAATCTTACGTAATTCTTGTGCTCAAATTGTCAGTGTATAATAAATCCATTGTGAATTGTCGGTATTATAGAAATGTGTCATTAAATAATTAAGTCTGGTGTTTTCGAGCGATTTCTAATCTTTTCCGTGCAATTTCACAATATTTTTCTGAAATGTCTATACCGATGTATTTCCTTTTTAGAATATATGCCATCTTCGTGGTAGTTCCTGCTCCATTCATCGGATCTAAAACAATATCTCCCTCGTTTGACCAAGAAATGATATGATCTCTTACCAATTTTTCAGGAAATAATGCAGGATGCTCAAAAGCTATAGAATCCTTAGTCGTGTTCCCTCTTCCGGTTACATATCTCCATATATTAAATCTCATCCCGAAAGGCGAAACTTCAATCCTACTTTTATCACCTTGGTGAGTCATTGTACCGTCTTTTTTTCTGCGCTTTTTACTAAAATTATATTGAGTTTTATTTGGTTTATCCTTTATCGGGTTAAATATCTTTGGTTTTCCCTTTGATAAGATGAACATGTATTCAAAAATTTGATGATAACGATTTTTTGAAGGATTAGAAAATCCGCTTTTTTGATAAATCATGGTATCGTGAAGATTAAATCCAATTTCTTTAAAAAAAAGAGCTTGACGAAAAGATGAACCTGTTTCTGAACCCTTTATGGTCGCATCCCCTATTATCCATACAAGAACTCCTCCTTTTTTAGAAACGCGATATAATTCTTTTGCAAGAATTTTAAAATCAAAATTATATCCTTGATAATCTCTTAATTTATCATATGGGGGGCTGGTAATTATCAAATCAATGCAATTTGGAGGAAAATTATTCAAAATCTTAACAGCATCACCGCAAATAATCGTGTTCATCGCTTGTTCAAACATTATAAACTCTTTTTTTATTGATTATTTTTGATTTTAATTTCTTCTAAAATTACTCCTAAAATATTATTAACAATAGCTTTCCTAAAATATTATTACAAACAGAATTCTAAAATATTATTATAAACAAAATTCTATTGCATGATAGAATTAATGTAAAAATGGTAAAAATGGTGTATTTATAATGGTTATTACAATTACAATTTTTCAATTTGAACTGAATCAAGATGAATCGGGGGATATTGACCCCGAATTTAAAAATTTAGTGTCGGAAATGCCCGAGACTGGCAAGGAAAAACCTAATTTGAATGATCTAGTTACAGAGAATGATAGATACAGATTATTCTACAACCACACAACGGGTCTAGATTTTAAAAAACGAGAACGGATGATAAAGAATTTCATTCTGGGACGACTCAAAGAAACTCCTTTCAAGGTTCTCTCATATTATCACCACGAATTTGATGAATCCCAATACTTAATTCTCGCATTGTTCGCTTTGGATGAAGATGTGGAATTATATGAGGGTGTCTTTTATCAAATGTGTGAGAAATTGGGTAAAGTCTTTATTAAGCTTGCCAAAAGTAGTAAAAGTGCACAAATTTTAAGAGAAATAGAATCTGAGATGCTGAATCAAGTAAAATTTGCTCTATTTCAGATCGAACGTTTATCAAATTTAACTAAAATTCAAAAAATCGCGTTAATCTTTTCAAATTATGAACGAATAATGACTTTGAAGCTTTTAAAAGAGGGGCCGATTTCAAGAATTAAACTAAGGTCGTTAATTGATAGAGTTAAAAAGAATCCTAACATGGATATTATTCTAAAACCATTTCTTGAGATGAATATTGTCAGAAGGGATTGGGCCCGAGGAATTCACCGCAAAGAAACAGGTCGAATTCATGGTGAGGGTGAGTACTTATTCTTATTGAAAGATATTTCTTTGATTCGCGTGCCACCGAAAGAATTAATTCTCGATATGAAAAAACATGATGTAGGCAAGCAATATTTTGAGCAATTGAATAATTATTACTCGGAATATAATCCATTTACTGATCTCTATGCTGAAAGTGAAAAATTGGCAAAAATTATACTGGATCCTGACATTTTTGATTTGTTAGCTTTATTGAACACAAAAGCTTATCCTGTAAAGAAGCTTCCAAATGTTTTATCAAATTTTGCCCAATTGGATGATGTATTAAAAAATTTACTGGATGTTGGCATTGTGAAATTAATTAAAGATGGTCAAGGTAGGAATTGGATATGCGTGATGGCAGAAATTTCTTTTCTAAGTACCTTTCCAGAATTTTTATTACCCAAAATTAAAGATCGCTCCGCACTAAGATGGGGGGCAATTGATGAGCAATCATTAGTTTCGCCAATAACGAAAGAAATTGCTCAAATTGCGTTGGAATTATTAGAGAGTACATATTATGAGAAAATTGAAATATAATAGGTGAAATAGATGAACATCCACAAAATTCCGAAAGAAGTTACATTTCGATGTAAACATTGCTTAACAGATATAGATTTTCCGATAGATAGAAAATTAATGGAAAATGCACAATTTCCAGTAAAACTAGAAAATATTCACGGTATTCCAGCTCATAAATTAATAATTTATATAAATAAAGGTTTTAATGTTGATTCTTTTGAAATAGAAGAAGTTAAAACTGATTCTAAACCAAAATCAACCAAGTTCACTCAAGAAGTCTTAAAGAGTATAGAATTAGCTGAAGATGAAATCCAGCTTTATTTTATGGCGAGTGGAAAAGGTCCTATGTCCTTAGGAGAATTAGCTATACTTGCAAATAGTTCAATAGAACATATAAAAATAATTGCAGAAAAATTTGTTAAAAAGGGATTATTTAAAGAAATCCCAGGATCTACTGAGTATTTCCAAGCATTACCGCCTTATGCAGCTCTCATGGCGCAATTGGATAAATTTAGGAATATGATTGCCGCTATAAAAATGTCCACCCCAACTGATCTTCAAACATCTTTCATGTCGTTTGAAGAGAGTAGTAAAGGTGCAAAAACACTTAGTGAGTTTGTAGATTACCTGAGCCAAATGAAAAAAGATGTTTCTCAACAATTATCTACTCAGAAGAGCGAACTCGATGTGAGTTTACATAATCTTATGGAACAACAAAAAGTTGTTATGGGTATAAAAGATTTACGGGATCAGAGTATTTCTCTTTTAGATATACATTTCGTTAACTTATTCAATCAATTTGAGATTGTTTCTAAGAAAATCACTACAAATCTTGAAAAATTGCATCTTGGTGTTGTAATAAAAACAGTAGAAGATGTAGTTCAAAAAAATATTGATAATCAGATGGAGATTATAAGAAGTGAACTTCAGGCTGAATTTGAATCAAAATTCAGAAATATTATGGATACCCTTCTTGAGGATATCACGGAAATTACGTCTACTGCTGATACTATTGGAGATAAGTTACATACATCTTTTGATTCCATAATATCTCATTTTAATGCAACTTTAACTCAAACCCAAGATAGAATTGTAAACATATCTACTACAGTAAATGATTCCTTTGGAGATTTACAGAGTACTTTTTCGGATGAGGTTGTTATAACTTTGGATGATATATTAGGAAAAATTGTACGTCAACTAGATCTTAGCACTTCTACTATTAATGAATTTTGGGATGAATCAAAACGAGTTATTAATTTCACAATGCAAGATGTTTGGTTTATTAAAACTCCAGAAGGGATGCAGGCTCAAATTAACGATGCTATTTCAAGAGCAAAAATGCGGATATTAATCGTAGCTCCAACGCTTTCCGATATTGATATCGAACCCCTAAAACACACTCGACAACATATCAATATTAGAATTTGCTGCTCTATTTATCCGGATGATCCAGGTCATCAGCAGAAAATGGCATTTTTTGATTCTGTAGACAATATTACATACAGGGATCGGAAACTCCAAAATCTTTGGGGAGTTAGTAGAGATTATGAAGAGATTATCTTAAGTATAATAAAGATAAATAAAGGAATTTCGGGTTTCAATATGGATGTTGCTGGAATTGGCAGTATTTTAACCGAACATATTAAAATTTTCGTTCCTATCCTAGAAGATGCTTGGATGGGGGCTCACAAGGATATTGTAAAGAAACCAATGCAAAAACCAATTAAAAAACCAGAAAAACCTCGTTTAATTCCTGTGGAATCAAAGAAAAAACCTGCCGAATCGGTAAAAGGGGGATTGGGTGCACAAGCAATAAATTCTTTGCAAAAGCAAGCAGAAAGACAAGTAAAACTTGTAATTGATCCCTTCAGTCCCGCATTGAAAAAAGAAATACCAATTACTCCTATTCCTAGCAAAGAACCGCAAAAAGTTGTAGAGGAGAAACCTGAAGTAATTCTGCCCCAAATGGTTCAAAAACCAGTTACAGAACAACCAAAGAAAAAAACTCCTGAAAATGTGAAGGATATACTCGATAAAATTGAAGATTTGGCGAAAAATGTTGGTGACCCTAAAAAATTAGTTAGTGGTTTAGAAAATCTCAGAACTATGATTAGTAATAAACTCGATATTCCTCGCACAAATTCAGACATAACAAATTGGATAAAAGATTTACAAGGGAAACCCTTTATGGATGATTTTAAGAAGAAGATATTATCAAAAAGATTAAAAATTTGGAGAGAGAATGTTTTAGAAAATTAAATGGTGAAAATCAAATGAAGAATGTAAAAACCAAGAAAATGAATTCAAAAATTGTTATCATATTCATTTTAGGGCTGATCTGTTTTTCAACCTTAGGGTTAAATAAAACATCGGATTTTATTCCAAACAATGAGAATAATGTAGATGAAATACAGCCCCGATCGAGTGTTTATCTGGAGAATAGGACTGATTATTCCAAACAACTGATCGTAGATCCAAGTTTTGATTTGGGATCTACATGGAATTCTCAAGAATTTGATGAAACTAATGATGTGGATGCGAATCTTGACTTAAATCAAGCTAATTATATAGTTACTGGTGATAAAAGAAATTTTTATATTAATGGTACTGTCGATAGTGCAGATTGGACTGAAAGTCCAAACCCTGAATATCCCGTTTTACCAGATAATTATTATATTGATACTAACGGGATATTTGTTAATCACACATGGCATGAAGGTGTAAATCAGACTCGGAATACTCCTAGTATGCAATGGAAACAAAATTTTACTATGCCAGTCAATATGTCTGATTATACTATAACATCTGCATCTGTAGAATCTTTATTTAATGCAACAGTAACTCCTTCACCTACGAGTAATGGTATTGAAACATTATATGATACAGTAACACAAATGGCAACTGGAGATTATGTTACTTTTTATATTTTAATTTCAGATTTAGAAAATAATAAAGTATATAGAATTGCTCACAATAAAACATCTTATCTAGGTCGAGATGCCCCCTCGATTCCATCAATTGTAGATAGTTTAATGACTAATGTCACAGAAGACGTCCTCTTGTTCTATCTCTCTTCAGTTCTTGAAACAGACCATGAAAACTTTACTATTACAATTGGGGTTGATATTTATTGTGAAGATAATATTGGTGGAGTAGATATTGATATTTGGAATGATTTAAGAATAAAAACTCTAAATTTAACTTTTGCATATGAGAAAAAAATTAATCAATTAACATCTGTCTCATGGAATCAAACAGGAAATGAAATCGATAATGGAGAATATGAATTGGGGGATGGATATTTCATTATTAATAATGCTACCCTTAATTTTGATTACAATATTTCCCGATCATGGCCTAGTTCATCATTAAATTCAGAGTTTAGGATGTATCTTAATAATTATCAGATTCCTAATACGATAAAATTAACTGATTTCTCAACTTCTATTCAAAATCAAACTTTTGATATATCTCCTTCACTAATAGAAGCAACAGAGAATATTACAATTAAAATTCAGTTATATATTGCAGATAATTTTCTATTAAGCAATAATATTACTGTCACAATTGATAATGTGAATTTAACGACTCACTTCACAGTTGTTGAGCGGAGAAAACCCATACCAACTACTTTGGAAACCACAACAGGATATTTAAGTCGTTCAGTGCCATGGAATGAGAGTTTTGTTATTTCCCTTAATTATACAAATGCATCAAATCAAGCTCCCATTAATGGGGGCAATTTTATTGTAGAATGGAGTGACACATTCGAAATTCAAGATGTAGGAGGCGGAATTTATAATATTTCATGCAATAATACATTAGATGCATCTAGTTTAGCTTATACATTGAAAATCAGTGTAAATATTACAAATACATGGTATGAATCGAAAACATTAGAACTTAAAATTTATCTGATTGGAAGAGATTCTCATTCACAAGTATTTCTGGGGAATGAAGATGTTTCATCCTCTGATAAAATTGAAGCTCCCTTTTCTAGTCAGTTAAGTTTTAGTTTTCTCTATTTCGATACTATAACGAGTGAGCAACTTGAAGATTTTGATATGTCTTTAAGTGGTTTGGATGTTTCAAGTTATTCTTCAACACACAACAGTACAGCTTATAATTTTGTTATTGATACATCTAGATTAGGACTAGGGTTGCATATTGCTTCATTTCTAACAGAAAAAACTAATTTTCAACCAATTTCAAAAATTATACAAATTAATGTACGACAGATTTACACAGAAATAAGCACTAATAATGCAAATCAGAGTTATACAGTTGAGGTAGGTCAAGATTTCGATCTAAATATATTTATTGAGGATATAGATTTTGAAAGAAATATCTCTGGGTGCGTAGTTAATTTTGCTTGGAGTAATGGTCCCCC
>JAUWPK010000059.1 GCA_030611625.1 Promethearchaeum sp.
GTTCTGCATCCATTTCAGTCAATTTACGAACTAGTAATTCAGAACCACTATATCTTGTATCACCAACATTTTCAAGGTAAGAAGCCCCAAAATTCAATATATCAGCTGCGGCAATGGGGTGATTCATATTTCGCATAGCATCTCTAACCAATGTAGCGGCATGGAGATAATGAGTGTCATTAACATCAATTGCAATGGGTGTTATTTTGAAAATATCATCTTCAAAGCCTAATATATGTTTATATGTCCACATTCCAAGAGCACCATCTTTTGGAAGACAAAATCCTCCAATTCCCTGCCCCGGGAATAGAATATTACTATGAGTTGATCGCATTCGAATAGCCTCAAGAACCTTAATCAGATCAACCCCATTTCTCTCGGAAAACAGACTCCATTCATCCATGAAAGCAAGGATTGTAGCAGGGTAACTATTTTCAACGATTTTAGCGGTTTCAGATTCAATCGGTTTTTCCAACACGGTTAACGGATAATCCTTAGTATTTAAAATTTCGTGAAGAAATTTTTCAACTTTTTTCTTAGCTTTCTCATTAATTCCGCTGCAGACTCGGTAAAAATCTCGTATACTTGAAACATAATTTCTACCGGGCATAACTCTTTCATAGCTGTGCACTAAAAAGGGTTCGGTTTCAATATTTCGTTGTTGAAAAACTTTACACATAATTGGATTGGCGATGTTTTCGGTTGTTCCTGGAGGGACAGTAGTTTCAATAAGTTCGAGAGTTTCAGGTTCAATTCTTTCGGCGATAATTTTGAAGGCGTTTTCCAGTCCAGACATTTCAGCAATTCAATTCCTGCAATTTCCTAAGGCATTCTTTGCATAATCACACTGAATATCAACAACCACGATATCGGCTAATGATAGTGCATCATATGAGAAAGTAGTAATCATAGTTTTTTTATCCAGAACGCATCGCTCAATCATTGGAGCAACTTCAGGATCATCAGCTTTAATGGGGCATTCCCCACGATTAATAAGAGGTATTTTCCAATAACTTCGAGTGCTTGGTCTTTGCATTCCGATGACAAATTTCTTAGATTTTCCAGATTCATCAACAGAATCAGCTACAATTGCAGCCATAACTGCGCCAACGAATCCAACTCCCATGACGACGACAATCTGCCGGTCAAGGGCTTTTTGTTCATCTACGATTTTTTTCAATCTGTCATGTTCAGTTTTATAGTCCTTTTCATTTGGAATTGGAAATTCTTCACCATTTGGGCTAACAGAATATTGACTCATTTTAATGGATCAAATTTTTTTTATATAGAAATTTAAGGAAAAGAATTGATTAAGCCTTAAGAGTTTTATACTTCAAAAACAGAAAAAAATATAAGTAAATCCCTACAAATTCCCATAGATATTTCACAATATGAATTTCTATTATTATTATTATTGTAAATCGTTTTTTTATTGGATTCTATTATCAAAATTTTGAATTAAATCCTTAATTTTTTGACTATTTGATCGTTTACATACCAACAAAGCATCTTGGGTATCCACAATAATTAGTTCATCCACACCGATTAAAGCAACCAATTTTTCAGACGCAACAATATTTCCAGAAGCATTTATTGACTGTACTTGCCCTTTAGAGAAATTTCCAGATGAATTGGGTTTTAAAATACGGGCAATGGCATTAAAATCACCAATATCATCCCAATGCATGGCAGAAGACAATACTACGGTTTCTTGAGAGTGTTCCATAATCCCGTAATCTATTGAAATTTCCTCAAATCCGCTGAATTCATCATCTAAAATCTCAGAAGTAAAACCACTCGATCTGATTTTTTCAAGTCCTGCAAATAGCGATGGTAAATATCTCTGAATTTCCTTAAGTAGCACTGAACATTTTGCAATAAACATGCCCGAGTTCCACGAAAAAACACCATCACGTAAATATTCTTGTGCAGTGGCTAAATCGGGTTTTTCCTTAAAACTATCCACAAAGAAGAAATCACTACTCGCTTCAACTGGAGAACCACTTTTAATATAACCGTAACCTGTATGAGGACTATCCGGTTTAATCCCAATTAACACAATCTTATCATATGTTTCTGCAAATGCACACGCTTTTTTAATATCACGTAAATAATGGTCTGGATCTTTATAATAATGATCAGCAGTTTCAAAGAAAACAATACAATCTCCGAATTTTTGCATAAGAGCAATACATGCCAATCCTATTGCGGGAGAAGTATTTCTAGCACACGGTTCTTCAATATAAACCACCCTATCGGGGAGAAGTCCACGAAATTTATCGCATAGAAACAAATTGGCTACAATGAAAAATTCATCAAATTGACTTAACCTGTTATAAGTGTCCACAATCATGGGCTCATCAGAAACAAGTGGAAGGCATTGTTTAGGATTTTCGAGTGTTGAAAGTGGCCAAAATCGTTCTCCACGCCCACCAGCGAGAATTACGGGAATGATTTTCATCGTGATTATATTCAATTATATAATCATAATAAAGATTAAGGTCCAACAAAAATTCCAATATTCAATCTTAAGTAAAAAAAAGAACTAAAAAAAAGAAATAATATGTATTCATAAAAATCTTAGGGAATATTGCAAATGAATTATGTTTTTGATATTGATGGAACACTAACTCCTGCCCGATTACCGATTGAACAAGAATTTAAGAAATTCTTTTTAAAGTGGATAAAAGGAAAGAATGTATACCTAATTACAGGTTCCGATTATGCAAAATCCGTTGAACAAGTAGGAAAAGATGTTTTAGAAGCGGTAACTGCATGTTTTAATACTGCAGGAAATATTTGTCATAAAAATGGGAAGGTTATATATAAAAATGATTGGAATGCGCCTTCAGAATTGGTAGCAATGTTAGAAGTGTTTTTGAAAACAAGCAAATATCCCATAAGAGCAGGGAGACATTTAGAACATCGGATCGGAATGCTTAATTTCTCAATTATTGGTCGAAATTGCACTCGAGAACAACGAAAAGACTATAATATCTTCGATGCTAATGTGCATGAGCGCGAAAAATTCTGTAAAATCATAATGGAGACTTTCCCCGATATAGAAGCAACTGTCGGGGGACAAATTAGTATTGATATCTACGCGCTAGGTATGAATAAAGCTCAGATCATTAAACATATCGATGGCCCGATTTATTTCTATGGGGATAAGACAAAAAAAGGAGAGAATGATTATGCAATTGCGAGTAAACTAACATCTCCACCGAATAAAGTATTTACGGTAAAAAATTGGCAAGAAACACAAAATATTCTTAAAAAATTTGATTGAATCTATAGATTCTAAAAAATTATTCTCTTTTCCCAAATTTTCGACTTTTCAATAAATTCTTCTTTAAAGATTTAAACTTTTAAGAAGAGAATTAATTTTTTAAAGAAGTAAAAAAAAAATTACAGAAGTTTCCTGCGGACATCGTCCTTAATACGTTGTATATGCCCCCGACCCAAAGCTTTAACTTCACAACCCAATTCGAAATATCTTTTAATTTGTTCGTCAGTTAATATCCCAAAGCAATCAATAATAGCGACGGGTTGACCAATCCATTTTACAACATCATCGGGATTTAAATTTAAATAATCAGCATGTTTAACAGCAAAAACCACAGCAGATACACCACTAAAAGATGTTTGTAAGTCTTTCAACATTTTAATATCCTTAAGTCGGTCTTGATTTCTGAAAAACCGTGCTTTTGAGTGATTTACTGAAGGGTATGTCTCTTGGGTTTCAAATTCCCACCAATGGTCAACAAAAGGGTCGTGAACTCTTAATTCCGCACCCATTTCAGCTAATTTACGAATAATTAGCTCAGAACCGCTATAACGTGTATCACCAACATTTTCGCGATATGATGCACCCAATACTAAAACTTCAGCTCTTGCAATGGATTTATTCATATTTCTTAATGCATCTCGAACAAGAGTTGCAGCATGAAGCGAACGAGTATCGTTGATATCAATAGCAACCGGAGTTATTTTAAATATATCATCATTAAAACCCAAAATATGTTGATAAGCCCACATTCCAAGAGCACCATCTTTAGGAAGACAGTAACCTCCAATTCCTGGCCCGGGAAACAAAATATTACTATGAGTGGGGCGTACTCGGATTGCTTTTAGAACCTTAATTAAATCAACACCATTTCTCTCTGAAAATAAACTCCATTCGTCCATAAAAGCCAGAATCGTTGCTCGATAGCTGTTTTCAACGATTTTTGCCGTTTCTGATTCAATTGGTTTATCTAAAACAGTTAATGGATAATCTTTTGTATTTAAAACTTCATGAAGGAATTTTTCAACTTTTGATTTAGCAATTTCATTGATTCCACTGCAAACTCGATAGAAATCACGAATACTGGCAATATAATTTCGACCCGGCATAACTCTTTCATAACTATGTGCTAACAATGGCTCAGAATTAATATTTCTTTCCAGGAAAATTTTTCGCATTATTGGATTGGCGATATTTTCGGTTGTTCCCGGGGGAACTGTAGTTTCAATAATAATCAGAGTTTCTGGATCAATTCGCTCTGCAATAATTTTAAAAGCATCCTCAAGCGCGGCCATTTCTACAAATCCATCACGACAATTATCCAATGCATTTTTTATATAATCACATTGAATATCAACAATTACAACGTCAGCAAACGATAGGGCATCATATGAGAAAGTGGCAATCATAGTTTTCTTATCCAGAACGCATCGCTCAATCATTGGAGCAACTTCAGGATCATCGGCTTTAATTGGGCATTCTCCGCGATTAATGAGAGGAATTTTCCAATAACTTCGAGTGCTTGGTCTTTGCATTCCGATTACAAATTTCTTAGATTTTCCAGATTCATCAACAGAATCAGCGACAATTGCAGCCATAACTGCACCAACGAATCCAACACCCATAACGACGACAATCTGCCGATCAAGGGCTTTTTGTTCATCTACGATTTTTTTCAATCGGTCGTATTCAATTTTATAATCTTTTTCGTTTGGGATTGGGAATTCTTCACCATTTGGGCTTATAGAATAAAGTGTCATATTAAATCATCAAATTTTTTTGTATATAAATTTAAGAAACAGAATTAATTAAGACTTAAGAGTTTTCACTTCAAAATCAGTAATAATTATCAGTAAATCCCTAAAAATTCCCAAATTTCTTTCATATCAAGATTTTCTTTTATGATAATTAATGAGATACATTTTTTTGATTAAATTTTTCAATATAATCTTTATATAATTCTCGAATTTTTTCACTTTTAACTCAATTTCAATTTACATTTATTTTGGAAAAATAATTTATTCGAAAGCGGATATTTTTTCAATTTTTATTTATATGGTTGAAAATTTCAAAATTGATAAAGCTGTAGAAAGCATTTTACAGTGCCCTTCAGGAAAATGAATATATAAAGAACTAGTAATTTTCAAGTAGTTTGATTATAATCATAGAATTTTGTAAGATAACTAAATTAGGTATAAGAATTAATATTGAATTATTGATCAGAAATGAAAAAGGAAACAAAAGAAAACTGGACTAATCACTTTAAATCACGTAATATGCCTTATCCAGCAGAATATGTGATTCGAATTTTTAAAGGTCAATATCCAAAATTAAATCTTCGTTCAGAATCCTTCAATAAAAAAAAAATTTGTGATTTAGGTTGTGGGAGTGGTCGCCATATTGCTTTTTTATCAGAATGTGGTTTTAAAACGTATGGAATGGAAATTTCTGAAGAATTTGTTAAAAATATTATGGATAGATTAAGAGACATGCATATTGAAACTGATATTCGTGTAGGTACGAATATTTCGATTCCATTTGAAAATTATTTCTTTGATTTTCTTTTATCTTGGAATGAATGTTATTATATGGGAGATCAACAAAATTTTGAAGACGTAGTTCAAGAATTTGCTCGAGTTTTAAAAAAAAATGCATATCTAATATTAAGTATCCCTAAGAAAACAAACGAGATTTTTAGAGATTGTGATTTAATTAATTCAGATTATGCAATAATAAGAAAAGATAAAGCCAAATTTAGAATTGGGACCATGTTCCGGATATTCGAAGATGATAATGCAATAGAACATGCATTTTCTGAGTATTTTAAAGATTTTATTTTTGGATCTATCCATGATGATTGTTTTGGATATGATTTCCATTGGCATCTAATTTTATGTCAAAAGAAATAGTACTATTATAAAAATCAAACTTCACTTCTTAATGGTAATTACTTTCTAATCCAAATTAATACTTTATGAAATGTTTTTAATTGAATGAAAAATGATATTATGAAGATATTGTGAAATTTTTTCAATTTTTATTGTGAAGTGTTAATAATGAAAAAAGTTGATATTTTAGAATGTACCCTCCGTGATGGGAGTTATTCAATAGATTTCCAATTTGATTATAAAGATACTGCCGTAATTGCTAAGATGTTGGAAACATCTGGTGTAAAATACATCGAAATTGGTCATGGAATAGGAATGAATGCTTCTCAATCTGGTCTTGGAATGGCAGCATCTACTGATGAAGAATATTTAAAAGCAGCGATGGAAAATTTGTCAAAGGCAAAATTTGGAATGTTTTTTATCCCAGGAATAGGAAGAATTGAAGATATTGATTTAGCCGCAGATTATGGAATGGATTTCATAAGGATTGGTACTAATGTTACTGAAACAGACAACGCGGAAAAATTTATTAAATATGCTAAAAAAAAGGATATGTTAATTGCATCCAATCTCATGAAATCCTACACACTTTCACCTTCTGAGGCATTAAAGAACGCAAAAAATGTTGCAGATTGGGGAGCAGACATTGTTACTATTGTAGATTCTGCTGGAGGGATGCTGCCTAATGAAGTATCATCATATATCACAACATTGAGAGATAATTTGGATTGTAGGATTGGTTTTCACGGTCATAATAATTTTTATCTTGCAATTGGTAATACACTAGCAGCCATTGAGTCTGGGGCAACTATTGTTGATACTACACTTCAAGGAATGGGCAGATCTGCAGGAAATGCTCCGACCGAAATAATTTTATTAATTCTAAAAAAAATTGGATATCAAACAAACATTGATATGAAAAAAATTTTTGAAATTGGTGAAAATTTCATTCGACCTATTATGAAAAAGCAAGGATTTGGCCCAATTGATGTTATTTCGGGATATGCTCAATTTCACTCCAAGTTTACAGATACGATCTTTCAAGTAGCAAAAAAAACTGGAGTAGATCCTCTTGATTTAATAGTAAAAGTTTCTGAAAAAAACAAAATTTTCGTTTCTGAAGAACTTGCTTTAGAATCTGCTGAATATTTGCAAAGAAATGGATCTCGATTCAAGAGAAATACAGATAGTTTTCAAACTCAGAAAATTGTATTGGATTATATCAATAATTCCTCAAGTTTTAGAAACCAATATGAAGATACCATTAAAAGGATGAATATTATAGCCAGTAAGACTGGAAAATTAAAAGTTTTTATCTTAGCTAAACCAATAAGAAAAATGAAAAATAAAAATTCATATGTTGCATCATTTTTAAGAACCAACGAAACAATAATTACTGCTCAAGCAGAAATTAGTAATCCTGATGATTTATCAGAATTAATCGAGAACATAAAAGAAAAAGTAGATTATATTGCTATTGATAATGCTCTTGATTGTAGAAAAACCTACTTAGAAAAAAATAAAATATTCTTTTATGATGATGGACAAGCAATTGTAGAATCAGTTTACGGAGATATTATTAATAATGTTCAAGATCTATCTAATCAAGTAATCATAATTGGTAACAATCAATATTCCCAAAAAATTGCATATGAATTATTGCTAAGGGCAAAAATATTACCAATAATAATTGATCCAATAGATAATTCTGGTATTATCTTCCATATCGATAAAAAAAGTAATTTTCCAAAGATTAAAATTGAAAAAATAGATCTTTCTGATATTTCTTTAAAACATTTTATTTTAGTAACATTAGATATTCATGAAAATATCCTTTCTCAAAATATCTTAAATTTATTTCCGAATCCTCTAATTATTCTAGACGGTGGTTTGGGAAATTTACCTGAAGATTTTATTAAAAAATCTATTAAAAATAAGGCAAAATTACTTCGTATCAATATGGGTACTGGATTATTCAATCAAATTTTATTTAAAATTCAAAAAATACAACAAAATCTTCTTAAAAAAGAAATTGCTTTAGTAGAAGGCGTTAAAATAGTATCAGATGGAGTAATCGGTGAAAAAGGTACAATTATTGTAGATTCATTAGAATTTCCAACTAGAATTATCGGTGTTGCAGATGGAAAAGGAAGATTGCTGCAAAACATTTCAGATTATAAAGAAAATGTTAATATAGTAGAAAAAATGGTTCTTTTTCATAAAATTGGATAATTTAAATACTTTTTTCTATTTTTTCAAATATCTCTTGAATTTTATTAATTACAAATTTTACATCAATATCAGACATACTTGCATACATTGGAATACTAATTTCACGTTGATAAAAATCTTCTGCTATAGGGCATAAATTATCCTGATAACCTAAGTTCTGATAGAATGGATGTAAATAAACGGGTATATAATGAACTTGGATCCATAAACCTGCATTTCTCATCATTTGAAAAATTTCTTTTCGTTTATTTTTATATTTATCCGTCAATAAAATGGGAAACAAATGATATGAAGAAATTTGCTTATCGAAATCTATCAAGCAATTAAAATAGTTTGAATTATTAAATGCTTCATAATATTCCTGAGCTATTTCTTTCCTACGTGTGACAAAATCATCAATTCGGCTTAATTGTGAGATCCCTAAAGCACATTGAATATCTGTAATTCGATAGTTAAATCCTAAATATATCATTTCATAAAACCAAGGACCTTCATTTTTGCTCATTGTATTTTGAGATTTTGTTATTCCATGTGTCCGAAAGAGAAGAAGTTTTTCATATAATTTCTTAGAATTTGTTGTTATTATTCCTCCTTCCCCAGTTGTTATGTGTTTGACTGGATGGAAACTAAACACACTCATATCTGAAAATTCACAATTCCCGATCAAACTTTTATTAAAACTTGCACCTAAAGCATGGCATGCATCTTCAATAACTATCAAATTTCTTTTTTTTGCAATATCTTGAATTTTATGCATATTAACTGGTCGACCCGAATAATGTACTGGAATTATAACTTTAGTTTTGTCAGAAATTTTCGATTCAATTGCATCTTCATTAATTAACCCAGACTTATTAATATCCACAAAAATTGGTTTAGCATCACAATATAATGCACAATTTGCAGAAGCTGCAAAAGTCATAGGACTTGTAATTAATTCTTCACCCTTTTTTAAATTTGCAGCAAGACATGCAATATGAAGAGCTGCAGTACCACTGGAAACTGCAACTGCATATTTTGAACCAACATATCTTGAAAATAATTCTTCAAATTCCTTCACTTTCGGTCCTGTGGTTAAATAATCACTTTTTAAAACTTCGACTACTGCCTTTATATCTTCTTCATTTATTGATTGCCGACCATATGGTATCATATTATAGTAACCCCAATGAATTAAACAGTTTTTTAACTTCATCCTTCTTTATTACTGCCATTTCAGAACTATACTCTTTAAAATCATTTTCAGTGATTTTTTTACCTTCGAGTATATATTTTGCTTCCTTAATTGTAAGATACTTTGCAATTGATGATGTAATGATGTATAATCCATTATATTCATAAGTTCGAGGAATTTCACTATAATTAATCATCAATTCATGTATTTTTTCTCCAGGTCGTAATCCAATTATCTTTGTGTTATTCTTTGCAGTATGTTTTTCTCTCAAAATTTCAATTAGATCTGTTATTCTAAATGCAGGTAATTGAGGAATAAAAATTTCTCCTCCAACTGCAAGATCCAATGCATTAAAAATCAATTCGACTGCTTGATCTGGACTAATTATAAATCGAGTCATTCGCTCATCGGTTAAAGGAATTTTCTTATGATCTAAAATTTTAGATTCAAAAAACGGAATTACAGAACCGGTGGATTCTAACACATTTCCATATCGAACTGTTGTGAAAATGATGTTTTTTTTTCCTTTACTATAATTACTTTCTGTAAATATACGCTCAGAGACAAATTTACATGCTCCGTATGTATTTACTGGTGAACATGCTTTATCTGTTGAAACCATTACTGCAATCTTCACATCACATTCCAAACAACAATTCACAACGTTCATAGAGCCAAGAATATTTGTTTTTATTGATTCTTCAACATTGTATTCTAAAATATCTAAACGTTTTAATGCTGCTGCATGAATCAATATGTCTACACCTTCCATTGCTTTTTTTAAACGTTGGTAATCACGTACATCTCCGATAAAATTTCTTAAACGAGGATTATTTTCAAAAATCATTTGAGTTTTATGGTGTTTAACTTCATCTCTGCTGAATAATCGTATACTGTGTGGATTATATTGCAATATTCGTTTGGTTAATGTTTTTCCTAAAAATCCAGTACCACCTGTTATTAAAATGACTTTATTCTCAAATATTTTTGCATATTTCATACTTTAAAATTAATTGAATATTCAAAAAACTTTTTCATTGGAAATAATCATCATTTTTAATTCTAATTCATTACATAATATTACTAAAAATTGTGATTGAATAATATTTAAGATACATTTTCATAATTTGATGATCATTTATTTCCTTTTTATGTAAAATAGCATTAGAAATTGATTTTTTCGTAATTTTCAATTTGATTATCTTTGCTCAAAGTCAGCTTCTCACAATGCCGAAAAAAATGTTCATTGAAATAGTAGAATAACTTGTCTGTTAAACCAAAATTTATAGGTAAAAATTGTATAATGCTTCAATCAAGCATATTCCAAGATAATGGGGTACCCTTTTTAAAATCTTTTCGTGCTCGCTTATTTATTATTTGTTTATAATATTTTGGTTTTAGTCCATTGCCAGGACGAATTATTCGGATATTTTTTTCGGTAAAAAGTTCTCCATTTTGAATGTTTTCAGTGAGAAAAATAGATTTTCTACCTTTAAGATATGTTCTTTCATGTTCACTCACAGAATAATCAATTTTTCCTAATGCTCGTTCTAGTTGTCGAATATCATCAACCATTTTTTTAAATTCTTGTGGTTCCATAGAAAATTGAGAATCAGCAGTTTTTATATTTCTGCTTAGGCAGAAATGTTTTTCAATGACATTTGCACCTAAAGCTACGGCTCCAATTGCTGCTAATGATCCCATTGAATGATCAGAAAGGCCTACAGGAACATTAAAAGTCTTACGCAGATGAGGGATGATTTTTAAATTCATATCTTGCGGAAGAGCAGGATAACTACTTGAACATCTTAATAAACATATTTGATTATTACCTACACTTCTAATGGCATTTACGGCTTCTTCTATTTCACCTAAACTGGCTAGACCCGTCGACATGATTATTGGTTTGTTTTTTGAAGCGATATATTGAATTAAGGGAATGTCCACAATCTCAAAAGAAGCAATTTTATAAAACTCAATATCTATAGATTCAAGAAAATCTACAGCTGAAAAATCAAATGGGGTTGAAAAAAAATCAATATCTATCTTTTCTGCTTCCTTTTTTAATTGAGATTGCCATTCCCATGGCGTAAAAGCTTTTTTATAAATTGAATATAGCGTTTCTCCCTTCCATAAACCTTCTTTAATTTGAAAATATTCAGAATCTGAATCCATCGTAATAGTATCTGCGGTATAAGTTTGCACTTTTATGCAATCCGCACCTGCTTTTTTTGCTTCATGAATTATATCAATCGCTTTTTCGATATCGCCAGCATGATTCGCAGACATTTCTGCGATAATATAAGTTGGATGATTAGAACCAATTTTCCTGTTTTTTATTTTAATTTCGTTCATGATAAATCTCTTAGTTATTCGAAAATAATATTTTTTCGGTTAATATTGGATCAATTTATTCCTATCTCTATTTTTTCTATTTCAAAAAATTATAAAATTTCAGTTAAGCTTGCACTATTCGTATTAATTTTTTATAAGTTTTTTA
>JAUWPK010000329.1 GCA_030611625.1 Promethearchaeum sp.
AGAGGAACTCCCCACTCAAAATCGTGGTAATCCCTCATCAAATTATCCTTATCTCCCCAACATCTAAAGACCAATTTATTTCACCTATTTTTCATAAAAGTTTATTTATCTAAAATCTAAGAAGTAAAACAGAAAAAAAAAAAATTTATAATCGGTTTACAGTATAATTGTATACAATTTGATTTTCTGGAGTTCTAAATGTTAAAAATGCATCATCACCTTGAATATCAACTTCTAAAAAGCCGAATATATCTGTGGAATAATAAATTGAACCCGTACCCAGTTGCCCAACAACTCCTTCTTTAGCGTAATATGTGTCAGGATGGCCTCCAAGTCCTCCGATTATATTATAATATATTCCATCATTCTCCAGAACTTCAAATATATGATTATGACCACTAAAAACCATATCAATACCATTTTTAATGAAAACTGACGCAAAAGTCTCAATCATTTCCTGGTGATCCCACCAGTCTGATCCATCAACATGGTATCCTGAGACGTAGTAGAAACAATGGCTCATAACTAATATCCAATCATCTGGATTGGTATTTTCTTCAAGTTCATTTTCAAACCACGTTTTTTGGGCTTTTGTATATGTTTCAGTCCCCCATTCAAGATCTAAAACAAAAATATGAATTCCGTTGACTTCGATATGAAAATAGTCTCTGGGTGCATCTTCAACTACATCTGGTGAAAAATAATCTACCCAAAATTGGTGACCACCAATCATGGCATCATGGTTTCCTATTACAGGTCGGAATGGTATATGAGAGGTTACCGGTGAGAAAGTATCACAGGCTTCTTGATAATGAGCATCATTATTTCCCATCTCTACCATATCACCCAACATAAAGAATGATTGGTATCCATTTATTGGATCTGCTAGTTGGTCTAATATTTTGTTCGTAGCAGTTAAATTATTATTTTCAGCTCCAAAATGAGGATCTGATGATGTCATAAATTTGAAAGTATTCTCAATATCAGGCATAGTTGTAAAATTATAAATTTGACCTGCATCATTAATCTGATAAAAATATGTTATGTTTGGAGAGAGATCTTCCAAAAGAAATGAATGTATCTTCGTTTTTGTCAGTTCATCCGATCTAGTTCCCATTGATGAAGTTGGTCCCCAATTTATTCCACTTGTTGTTCTATCTTCAGTCCAAAAACTAACTGCCAAATTTGGTATTCCATTAGCTCCTGATCCATTCAATAAAAGGAGTTGAGGAGGTTTATCTCCAGATCTTATGTAAGGAATAGAACCCACATATCCATAAAATCCAATGGGAATAATCAGGCTAAAAATTGTCAAAATCAATAAGGATTTCAAAGGTTTTTTTGAAGGGTTCATGTTTTTGGAAATAACTATAATAATCCCCGCAATAACTGGAAATATAAAACCTATCAAGCAAATTAAAAAAGTTATGGTTCTAATATAATTAACCCATTCAAATAATCCTTTCATTCCGCGATCAGTTATAGCCCAAAGAAGAATTGATTCTGTTAAAAGAAAAGCAATTGAAATAAGAGAAATATATGTGATTTTCTGTTTTTTCGATAAGTCAGCAAAAAATTCTTTAATTTTTTTCATACCATTTTCACTTTCAATTTTATATTTACTTATCTATTTGTATTATATTTAATCCTTAAGTCCTCAGGTAGATATATAAAGTCATCATAGTAGGTGGAACCTTTTTTCCGTAATTTATTTACATATTTGGCAAATTTCTTTCCATATTTCTCTTGGAACCATTGTTCTGCTTCATTTTTCTGTGGTTGAATAAATTCATAACCGTCCCGTAATGCTTTATAAGTGATTGGAAGGTCTCCTATGATTTCTCCGTCTACTTGAGCAATGTATGGTTCGTCATCATTATTAACCATCTCAATTTTAACATTTTTACTTACAAATTCAAATACTTTTGGGTGTGGTTGAAAGTTGCGCGAATACATTGAATTAAAGTTGATTAGTAATGGTAGATTTGCAATATTTATTATTGTAATATGGAACATTCCATCATGAACATTGGCTTTAGGACACATATACATCCATCCTCCATATGTAGGACCATTTCCGACAGCAACTAAATTTGCAATTCCTTCCCATTTACCATGATCTTGAGTTACACGAATTTTGCGTTTTTTAAATTTCCAAACTGTTTTCAGAACATTTAAAACATAATTTTGTGTTCCTTTCATTGATTTCTGGGATTCATTTGTTCTTTTTGTTACTTCTGCATCAAAACCCTGGGATCCAATGCCTAAGAAATACCTCTGTTCATTTTTTGCATTTATTGCTAAGCCAATATCACTCTTTCCAGTTTTATTATCTGCAATAATTTCACAAGCTCTTTTAATATTATCCGGTCTAATCCCAATTGCGCCTGGAATATCCATACCTGTACCGATCGGAATAAAACCAAGTAATGCATTAGTATGTGATTTAATTACTCCATTAAGAACTTCGTTACATGTACCATCCCCACCTACACCAACCACTGTAAATCCATCTTTAGCAGCATCACGAGCTAGAGTGATAGCATGTTGAAATTGTTCAGTTTTAAAGATTTGATAAGATACGTTCAAATTATCCAGTGTTTTCAAAGCAAGATTAAATTGTTCCTTTAATTTTCCTGCGGCTGCTACTGGATTGTATATAATTGCAAAATCTTTTGGCATACGTTTTTCTCCTATTTTGACTTTGTCTCCTATTTTAATTAAACTATCGTTTATCAAGTATAAAATCTGAATTCGCTTTCTTATCTATAGATAAAAGAATTCCTATAAAAATTAAAATAGCTCCAATAATAATTTGATTAGAGAGTGATTCTTTCCCTAATACTGCAAAGAATGTAGCAAATAATGGTTCAAGAGAGAAAATTATTGCGGATTTTGTAGAAGAAATGTGAGTTTGACCATAATTTTGAGTTAAGTTTGAAATTGTAGTTGCTATTAGGCCCATATATAGCATAATTCCAAGATTTTGGTAAGTAAAGATAGAAGATGCACCTTCACCAAAAATATAATGCAAATCTTCAAATATGAACGATAATACAAATGAAAAGAATCCAATAACAAACACAATTATTATTGATATCCCAATTGTATCTATTTCTTTTAAATGAATCCCTAAGTAGATTACATATAGTGCATAAAAAACACCATAGATTAATACTAAAAGATCTCCAATAGATGGCTTTTCAAGACCTCCGAATGAAAAAACCGATACTCCAGCCAAAGCAAAGAATGCACTAATCCAAATCTTTTTCGAGACTTTCGTTTTATAAAAAAATGCCAGAAAGATTGGAATCATAATCACAGTCAATCCAGTAATAAACGCTGACTTTGTGGCAGTAGTTAATTGAATTCCAACTGTTTGGAATGCAAAGGAAGCCCAACATAAAGTTCCTGCAATAAATCCTATCTTAAACTGTTTTTTTGTAAATTTTTTTAATCGTCCCAAAAACGGTATGAAAGCTATAAACCCAATCAAGTATCGAATTCCCATATAGAACATTGGAGGAACGATTTGAGTGAGAATATTTGTTATTATAAACGTAGATCCCCAGATTATAGTTGTTAATACTAATAAAATTGTTCCAATTTTCAGTTGTTTTGAATTTGATATGTTTTCAATCTTTTCTATTTTTGTATTCATTCGGAAATTCTCTTTTAAAATTTATTTTCAAATCATACAAAGTTATTAGGATTTCTTAAAAAAAAAAAACTTCTTAATTCAAAAGGATTATATGCAGAATTAAAGATGATTAAATACCTTTTTTCTATTTTCACTAAGTGAGTTTTAGTAAAA
>JAUWPK010000178.1 GCA_030611625.1 Promethearchaeum sp.
TTCTTTTTCTTCTTCTTTTTATTAATTTTAGCAGCAATCGCAGCCTCCTCCATTTTTTCACGTTCTACATTTCGAATATAATACATATCTTCAAGCTTTTCGACTTCTTCAACGTCATATGGTTCTAAATTGAATACGCGGAGGAATTCTAGGGGCTCATCACCTGCGTCTACGCTCACAATCTTTAAATACATCGCTACCTTTGAGGATTGGCTCTGTATTTGTGCTCCCACACGTGAAGAAATAAAACGCTTTCGAACTGGGGCGCGAGGGCCTTTCCAAATGAACAATCTTCGAAGATCGTAGCGAACAAGTAGAAAGACTTTATCTGTATCAAATAGTTCTTCAATATTTTCGGGTTCAACATCAATCTCTTCACGTTCCCCATCGTCCAAAAGTTTAAAACATCTAAAATCTTGATAGTCATCGATTATTCCCAAGACATATTCACCCTCTTTTATTTTTTAAATTAATAAATTTGCCAGATCAACCTTTACATGAATTAACAGCCAAATTTTTTGATTGGATTCATGCTGATCTGAAAGTGCTGTACCATCACGCTTTCCAAGCGTTTGGTTATAAGTTACATTTAATTTGTTATCTTAAATATTATTGTTTTTGACTAATAGTTTCGATTTTGGATTAAAAAAAATGCTTTCGAAATAATTCAATGCAAATTTATTTTTTTAATATTATGAGATTAGCATTATTTTTTTAAGAATAAATGGGCTACATTGTTGAAAATTTTATAATCATCCAAAGAAAAAAGGCAGATTTCAACCAACAAATGATTTAATGTAGACTTTAAAAACTCTATAATTGATGAAATCATTATTTCTGCTGCTTTTTGTTTTGGAAAACCGAAATTACCAGTGGAAATAGCAGGAAATGAAATGCTTGAGAGTTTATTGTCTTGTAAAACTTTTAAACTATTTTTTACCGCATTAGCGAGATGCATTTCTGCAATTTCTTGTGTATGTTGATTGTAAATAGGGCCTGCTGCATGAATCACATGTTTTGATTTTAAATTTCCTCCAGAAGTAATTACTGCGCCTCCAATTTCACAGCTTCCAATTCGGTTACATTCCTCTTGTATGGTTTTACCACCTTTTCTGCTGATGGCTCCTGCTACTCCCGTACCTAAAATTAAATTCGTGTTTGCAGCATTGACAATTGCATCGGTTGATTGTTTGGTAATATCCCCTTGAATTAACTTAAGTATATGGCTTACTTCTGCATTTTTAATGATATATTGGCTTTCCATTTTCCTTTTTTGCTCCTATTATTAATTAGAAAAAATATTGAATATTATATATCGTGCAATACATTATCTATTGTTATTACAAATCCTAATAACAATCGTCGATCAACAGATTTATCATGGACTCTGATTGCATAAGTATCTTTAAAATCGATTATTCCTCCAAAGAAAACATCTTTCCATCTGTCCGTTTTATGGATTTCGGCAATTAAATTTTGCTTTAGATTGTCTGAACCTTTATAGATCTCAAAATCAAATCCCATGAATTTTCCGAATGCAGTAAAAATAATATTCCCGTTAGGATCCTTTAATTCAAATTTAGGTCTGAAGACTGAAAGTAATGTTTTTTGAAATCTTGCAATGAGTACTTCATTTTCATCCTTTAGATCATAACTTGGTTTAATTGCTATAATTTTTCTTAGTATTGATGCTGCAACATGGCCATTCATTTCTTGAAGTTCTATTCTCGCTCTTAGGGATAATATTTTTCTCTTCATTTTTCCAATTTGTTGACCTTTTTCATCAAAAATAGGTCCACTTCCGAAATCCCAGTATTTTTCTTGGAGGACGTAGTTCATGTGGGAAGGATCAAATAATCCAATATTAGGGATGCTTTTTTGTTTGGTATCTAATGCAATAATTTTGGGTATTTCTGATCCACAGCTTTCACAAAATTTTTGATCTTGCTTAGCAATCGATCCGCATTGAGGGCAATGTATTGTATCTGTCATTATTTTAACCTTTAATATGATGTATTAAGATTTATAAATCAATTAATTACTTAATGATAATTTTACTTAATAATTTTTTATCTAAAAAGAAAGAATAGAGAAAAATGGTAGATTTTTTTTCTCTTAAACACTTTTAAAATGTCTTAATATTGATTAATCGCACTAAATTTCTTTTTTGATTAAATTTGATTAAAAAAACAAAGAAATTTAAGATAAATTTGTTCATATTTAATATAAGAATTACCATTTTCAAAAATGAAATAAGTGAAATTTATGACCAAAAAAGGAGAGCATATCCAAGATAAAATTTTACGGATTTTGGATAGAAATCCTGATGGACTCCGAATTGGACAACTTCAAAAATTATTGGAAGTTTCTCGAAATTCCGTTTATAGATATTTAGATCTCTTAGAAATGAAGGGATCTATATGCAAACAAACTGATAAAACATATATCCTCAAAGAGCGTATCCGGCCCCAAACCATTTATGGATTTCAATACCAAGCAATATTACAAGGTTTACAAATGGTTGGTGGTGATAAGTGGGATATTGAAACAAAAGAAGGGAAGCAGACTTTCAAAGAATTAGGGAAGATAACGTATCCAATGATGAAATTCCCCGATTTATCTAAGAATGAAAATTTCAGAAAGCAGTCTCATCATTTAGAAGATATTATTGAAAAGACACTTAAAGTACTTCAAGAGACGTTACCAGTTGAGAGATTTAAATTTGATCTTAGATTGGATAAGGATGGTTTTCCAGATAATAAACAGACCAATTTAGCTGCTATAATATCTTTTGAGGGTGGTTATATTCTCTCAGAAAAAGTCAAAAAAAATGGGTTTGCGCATTACTATTTTGTTGCTGGTCTTTTCGAGAGATGGTTCGGAAAGTTAATTCCGCCCATATATGGGGGTAGAACCATTGTGGATGTAATCAAGATTGATGAAGGCCGTCAAATCATTGATTTAGCATTATATGTCATCTTTGATGAAAAAAGTCCATTTATCGCTCCTTAATTTCGCCTTTATTTTTTAAACAAATTTGAACCATAGCTTTTCACGAAAGAAATGCAATAATTAGATAAAAAGAATTTTTATAATAATGAAATGAAAATATAATATCGAACGAAGTGATATTATGAGTAAAAAAAAATTCGGGTTAACACATTGGCCAAAAGCCCAAGACATCTTAGAAAAAATAGATAATTTAGTAAATCAACCTGTTAAAACATTAAAAAAGGATGAAATGACAGAATATTTAAATTATTTTGACACTAAATGCAACAAATCAAAAGAAATTACAGATAAAGCAAAAAAAAAAATTCCCGGGGGAGTACAACATAATCTAGCTTTTAATTACCCATTTCCAATTTGTATTTCAAAAGCAGATGGCGCATATATGTGGGATATTGATGGAAATAAATATATTGATTTTCTTCAAGCAGGAGGTCCTACTCTTTTAGGTAATAATTGGGCTCCAGTTCGTGAGAAGGTTATTGAAGTTTTAAATGAATGTGGACCTGTTACGGGATTATTCCATGAATATGAATTAAAATTAGCTGAATTAATAAGTTCTCACATGCCTAGTGTTGAAATGTTTCGTATGCTCGGTAGCGGAACGGAATCTAACATGGCAATTGCAAGACTCGCGAGGGTGTATACAAAGAAAAGAAAAATTATCAAGGAAGGAGGAGCTTACCACGGATGGTCTGATCAATTTGTTTATGGCTTACATATCCCAGGAACGGGTAATTATGAAGCACATGGGATTCCACATGGATGCCTTAAAAACACTCAAGAGTTTTTCCCAAATGATATTGAAGCTTTGGAAGAATTATTTAAGCGAAATGAGAAAAAGGGTGGGACAGCTGCATTATTTCTAGAACCTCTTGGTCCTGAATCTGGAACCAGACCAAGAATAAAGGAATTTTGTAAACAAGCAAGAGAATTATGTACTCAGTATGATACACTTCTAGTTTTTGATGAAGTGGTTACTGGTTTTCGAACAGGAATGGGAGGGGCTCAAGGATATTTAAATGTTGATCCTGATTTAACAACATTTGGTAAAATAGTTGCAGGTGGATATCCAATGGCTGGTGGTGTCGGTGGTCATGAGGAAGTTATTAAATATTTAGCTGCTGGTGTTGAATCGGGAAAACACCGTGCGTATGTTGGAGGAACACTTTCCGCTAACCCACTAACATGTGTAGCTGGTTATTGGGCAATAAAAGAAATTGAGAGAAATGAAGCATATTATAAAGCAGCCATTGCAGGGGATCGGATAATTGATGGGTTAAATAGGATTATTGGAAAATATAATTTACCATTCGTTGCCTATAATCAAGGATCTTTATGTCACATAGAAACTGCAGGAGCCATGTTAATTGATGTTAATAAAGATGGCGCGTTAATGGAAGCAATGGAACGAAAGAAAGCAATGGGTGAAATGGGGGCAGCTATGATGGCTGAAGGGATGATTACACTTGCTGGTAGTCGGTTATATATGAATATGATGGATTCAAATGAAATCATTGATGAAGCTTTATTAAGATTTGATCGGATTTTCTCAAAGATTCAAAGTTAATCTATCATTTCTGTTTTTTATCAATATTATTTCAATATGGGAATAGGTTTTTATTCTCAAAATTTATTTTTTAATATAGGTAATTTACAATGAGTACATGTCCAAACTGTGGAACTAATTTAGAAGGAGATGCAAAATTTTGCGCCTCATGCGGTTATGAAATATCTCCAAAATCAATTAATCAAGAAAGAGATCAAGAATATAATTCAACAGACAATGCAATTGAACCAGAAATCGTGAGAACTCCTGGCAAACCTATTAAGGAACGCATGGTTGCTGGGATCTTAGCTATTTTGTTAGGTGGTTTTGGCGTTCATAAGTTTTATCTTGATGATATGAATATGGGTTTGATCTATTTACTCTTTTGTTGGACGGGAATTCCTCAAATTATAGGTTTAATAGAAGGGGTTATGTATTTGACGACAACTGATGAAGAATTTCAGGAAAGGTATGTAAAATAAAAAAAAATCAATTTTTCTCGTATAAGTTAAAAATGATTTAATCTGCGATACATTTTTTTATTATTTTTATAAATATTCTTGAATTCTTTGAATAATTCATCATAAATCTCACGATTTTCAGGATTTGGCTTGTATTCCTTTTTATATTTAATCAAATCTGGAATTTGTTCCCATGTAATAAAACCTAAAGATACAGATGCAATTAAAGCTGCTCCAATTGAAACGCCCTCTTTTGGGTATGCATGCTGTTTAATTGTTCTATTTAAAACATCGGCATAAATTTGGCACCAGATATCTGAAATTGCGCCACCACCGATTAATACAACAGGATCCAATCTATGTTTAACCATTTTTTCCAAAGGTTCGATAACCCATCGAGAATTAAATGCTACTCCCTCAAATATCGCCCTTAGAAGATGTTTACGCTCAATAGCTAAGGAAACATTATGTAATCCTCCTCTAATGGTATGATCCTCTATCGGACAACGTTCTCCCCAAAGCCATGGAGTAAATATTAATTTTTTTGATCCAGGTTCTGCTTCTTCAACTAGACGATCAAATATTTTATATACATCCGATTTTTGCTCTTCTCGCAATAATTCATCTTTGTGATACAAAATATTATCCCTGAGCCATGCTAAATTAATACCAGAACTTTCTTCTTCACCAAAAGAAATATATCTTCCCGGAATTGCTCCAGGTAAAGATGGAATTAAATGAATAATATCGATTTTTCGCTTTTTCGAATGGGTCATAACCCAAGATGAACTTCCTAACGAAATATGGACATGATTATATTCTATTGCACCTGAACCAATTACAGCTGAACTAAAATCCCCCGCACCTAATATTACTTTAGTTGAAGGTTTTAATCCTAACGTATTAGCCACATTTTCTGTAAGAATTCCCAAATTATGGGTTGCTGGGTAAGGATCTGGAAATTTTTCTCGGGGAATATTTACCATTTCAAGCAATTTTTCGTCATAATAAATATTGTTAATATCTCTTGTATTTAGTAGGAATGTTAAAATTGCACAATCATAAGATGAGGCTACTTTCCCAGTTAATCGATAATTTAAATAATCTTTACAGTCCATAAATTTCCATGTTTTTTCATAAATTTCATTATGAGTATCCTTTAACCATAAAATATGACCGAGAATATCTTTTCCACTCAAACCAGGGGCTGCACCTGACCTTTTAAGGAATTTTAGAAGTTTTGAAAGATTGTAATTAGCAAAAGGTCCACCACAAAATTTTCGTATAAATGGTGCACCTCTTGTATCCATCCATGTAATACAATTATATAATATGTTTCCCTCTTTATCTACTGGAATGGTGCCATCCATTTGATTTGAACTACATATAGCTATGATGTCCTCCACTGGTACTAAATTCTGAGCGAGTAATGCTTGAGTAGTTTTAATTAGTGCGTTCCACCAATCACGTGGATCTTGTTCTGCGCATCCTTGTTCATGATGGAATAATTCGTATTCTTCTACATTAAAACCCATTATTTCTCCATGTGTAGAAATTATTGCCGTTTTCATAGCTGATGTTCCGTGGTCATAGGATAAAATATATTTCTTTGACATATACAATCCTTCTTGTGTTTTTTTTTACTTAATAATCTTCACTTTGCCTAAGTTATTAAATCTTTCTCCCCTTATTTACTGAATTTATGCAGAATGTTAGCTTTCTAATCAAATTTGTCCAGAATTGAAGAAAAAGAATGGAGAATATGTATAAAATTTAAATTTAAATAGAAAATCACGTTTTGTATCACAAAAATAAATAAATTTGTGCAAAAAATTATTTTTTTACTATGATAGTTTCAAAATATCGAACTTGAGAAGTAATATTAGAAAAAAATTAAAGCACTTCACAAATTTCACTTACTTCATTTTTAACCTCAACCCATTTTCCTGTAGGGGTTAAAAAACCTGCGGAAATTAAAACTTCTTTAATGCCTACATTATCTCCAAAATCTTTCACAATTATCTCGTTATCCTTTAAAATATATTTATTTGAGTTTAAACTAACAATTAAATGAGGATAATTCGTTTCATCAATCAAAAGAACCGTAAATCCACCAGTATTTAAAAAATGGCGTTTGACCAATCTTAATTTTTCACCGCGCCATTTTATTTTTTTTACCATGGTTCTCGACTTTTAATAATTTTAAAAATTTCTATTTTAAGATTTTGTTATATTAAATCTAGAGAAACATTAAAAACCTATAGAGTTTTGCATATAATTCTAAATCCCATCTTCCTCATACCGACAAAAGTATTAAATAAATTAAATTAATTATCCTATAAGTATACCTTTTGATAATTTAATGTAAACAGTTTAAAGCAATTTATGACATTTGTGCAACCATTCTTGAATTTTGATTAAATTTGACTTTACCTATTTCTTAGAATTATACTAAATTTATTTATATTCATAATCTTCTTGTTTTATTTAACATAATTAAGGTGAAAAAAATAAATGCCATTAGCACATTTTGAAGATATATTAACTCAACCATTTGGTGTTTTTGATGGTTTAGATATAGATAATTATATAATCGGAACTCTTATTGTTAGGATAGGTAAGAAACAGTCCGGTTTAGCATTAGGACAG
>JAUWPK010000287.1 GCA_030611625.1 Promethearchaeum sp.
AGGGCTTTTACTTCATCCATATCTACATTCATGGAATATCTTATACCACCTTTTCCTGGACCACGTGCATTTGAGTGTAAAATTCGGAATCCTTCAAAAACTTTTAAGGATCCATCATCCATTTTAACTGGACAATTCACAATTACGATTCGCTGTGGATGACTTAAATATTCATATAGGTCATTATCGAGATTTAAGTAATCACAAGCATTTTTCAGTTGTATTAGGGCATTTTCCCAAGGGTTTCCCGTCATATTATCCAACCTTTAATTTTTTTTTCTATTGATTATAAAACGAAATGATCATTTCTGATCATGGAAATTATAGTTTCGTACCTTATATATCTGATTAAAATGTGTTTTCAGAAATTAAAAGCTTGGATGCTCTCTTTATAGAAGAAAAAGTGGGCAAAATTTCCCCGAATTATCATTAAATTCATAATCTATTTCTAAAATTAAATCAGATAAATAGGGAAGTAGGGAGTATTAAAAAATAAAAAAGAAAGAAATCTCATAGTTTTCAATTATCTTACCAGTGACCTTGTGCAATCATTGCTTTTGCTACTTTCAAGAATCCAGCGATGTTGGCACCTAAAACGTAATTTCCAGGTTTACCGTATTGTTTGGAGGCTTGATATGCTGCATTGTGAATTCCAATCATGATATTGTGCAATCGGGTATCGACTTCTTCACGTGTCCATGAAATAATTTGGTTATTTTGTGCCATTTCTAGACCTGAAGTAGCAACCCCACCAGCGTTTGCTGCTTTACCTGGGGCAAAAGCTACACCTGCATTAATGAAGAGATTTGTTGCTTCTAAAGTTGTAGGCATGTTGGCACCTTCAGAGACTGCGATAACGCCATTGTCAATCAATTTTTGAGCATCTGATGCATCAATTTCATTTTGTGTAGCACACGGCATTGCAATATCTACTTTATGTTCCCATGGGCGCTTGTTTGCGAAGTATTCACAACCGAATTTATCTGCGTATTCTTTAATTCTTCCACGTTGGACTTGCTTGAGATCTAAGAAGAATTCATATTTTTCTCCTGTAATACCCTCAGGATCGTAGATATAACCGCTTGAATCAGAAAGAGTAACAACTTTTCCACCCAATTCGGTAACTTTTTGAGTTGCATACTGGGCTACATTACCAGAACCGGAGATTGCAACGACCTTATCTTTAAAAGTATCGTTCTTGACCTTAAGCATCTCTTCAGCGAAGTAAGTAGCGCCGTATCCTGTAGCTTCTGGTCTAACTAAAGAACCACCATATTCAATGCCTTTACCTGTGAGAACACCTTCGAAACTCTGGGTAATTTTCTTGTATTGTCCATATAGGTATCCAATTTCACGTCCACCAACACCAATATCTCCGGCTGGAACGTCTACTCGGGCGCCAATATGTCTGTATAATTCAGTCATGAAGCTTTGGCAGAATCTCATTACTTCATAATCGCTTTTTCCTTTAGGATCAAAATCAGAACCCCCTTTTCCGCCTCCCATTGGAAGACCAGTGAGTGAATTTTTGAAGATTTGTTCAAATCCGAGGAATTTAACAATTCCGATATATACACTTGGGTGAAATCGAAGGCCACCTTTATATGGTCCAATTGCAGAATTGAATTGAACTCTAAAACCACGGTTGACTTGAATATCGCCACTGTCGTCAACCCATGGAACACGAAAGATAATTTGTCTTTCTGGTTCAACTAAACGTTCTAAGATTTTTTGTTTTTCAAAAGTTCCGCTTTTCTCAAATACAGGTTTGAGACTTTCGAGAACTTCTTTAACGGCTTGGTGAAACTCCAATTCACCACGATTTTTCTTAACAACAGAATGATAAACACGTTCGACGTAATCAGTCATTATAATTTCACTACCATTTGACGCAAATATACATTAATTGTGCATTATTTGACGAATGATAGTTGCAAAAAATAACGATTCATACTAAAATATTTCGGAAATAAAAATTTTTGTGGACAAAATGTGGGAAAAAATGTGAAAAATTTAAGATTTTGGATTATAATATGTTCCGATTTTTACCAAAACACAAAAAATAAAATTAGAGAAATAGTGAAATGGAAATTTTTTAAATCACGAAATAAAAATAAACTCGTGTCAAAACCTAATTTAGAATTTAGTTCTGGAATGAAAAATTTAGATAAAGTTCTACAAGGGATTCTACCAGGCGATAACGTAGTGCTTCAAGTTGATGATCTTGATGAATATGTGCCTTTTGTTCATAAATTTGTCCGAAATCTTAACAAGGAAGATATCCCGTTGATCTATTTTCGTTTTGCTCAACATGAATTTTTAATTCCAAGTGATGTTCACGCGACCATAATTGAATTGAGACCAGAAAAAGGTTTTGAGAAATTTCTTTCCCAAATTATCAATACTATTGAAAATTTTGGAATTGGTGCTTGTTATGTATTTGATTGTTTATCAGATCTCATAGCAGATTGGTATTCTGATGTTATGCTTGGGAATTTCTTTATGTTAACATGTCCATATTTATATAAATTCGACACAGTTGCGTATTTTGCTTTAATACGCCATAAACATGATAGAAAAGTGATTAAAGATATCCAGGATACTGCTCAAGTGGTTATGGATATTTATAGAAATGATGACTTTCTTTATGTTCATCCTTTAAAGGTTTTTGAGCGATATTCTCCGACTTTATATATGTTATTTAAGTGGGAAATAAAAGATGGGGTTGATGAATTTGTCACTGTTAAAAATAGTTCCACAATAGCTCAGACACTTTCTTCAATGCGGCATTGGATTAATATTGGTAAAAAACAGCATGATGTATGGAATTTAACATTTGATTCCGCTAAGGAAACCGTCGAAGGAATCCTTTTAGGTGAAATTTCGCCAATTAGAGGGGAGAATTTAAAAAATCATTTGATAAAGATGGCTGTAGTGCGGGATGATTTACTTTTTATTTTAGCTATTAAATATTTTGATCTTACGGATATCCTTGATATAGGTCAAAGAATGATTGGATCAGGTTTGATAGGTGGAAAATCTGTTGGTATGTTACTTGCTCAGGCAATTTTACGGAAATCAGATCCTTATTGGGATAAACGCCTTGAAGTTCAAGATTCATTCTACATTGGGGCCGAGGTGTATTACACTTACCTGGTTAAGAATAATTGCTGGTGGTTACGACGTAAAGTCACCGATCCTTCCACATTTATGGAGGGTGTTGAAGAAACGCGGGAGAAAATTCTATCGGGCACTTTTCCAGATTATTTAATAACTCAATTTAAAAATATGTTGGATTACTATGGACAATCTCCAATTATAGTAAGATCCAGCAGTTTACAGGAAGATGCATACGGAAACTCATTTTCGGGGAAATACGAGAGTATTTTCTTAGCAAATCAGGGTACTCCTGAAGAAAGGCTTGCTAATTTTATAAAAGCAGTTCAACGAGTTTATGCGAGTACAATAGGTGAAGATGCACTCACTTATAGAAAAAGCAGAGGTTTATTGGAATCAGATGAACAAATGGCTCTTTTAGTTCAAAGAGTATCAGGTAGTATTTACAGAGATAATTTCTTTCCACAAGCAGCAGGAACTGGTTTTTCATTTAATCCTTATGTTTGGGATAAGAAGATTGACCCAAAAGCGGGTTTTTTGCGTTTGGTTTTTGGATTAGGAACTAGAGCAGTTGGACGAACTGATGATGATTTTACTAGATTAGTAACATTGAAATCAGTCAATTTACGAGCTGAACATAGTATTGATGAAATTCGTAAATTTTCTCAAAAATATGTAGATGTTTTAGATTTAAAGGAAAACAAGTATGTTACACACCAATTTAAGAATGTGGTAAAAAATGCTGAAGGATTTCGATTAGATTTATATGCTAGCCGAGATGAAGAAGTTGAACAACGAATGATGGATCATAATCGGGAAGTCATCCCAACATGGATCCTAACCTTTGATAAACTCTTAAATAAAACCTCTTTTGCGGATGATATGAGTAAGATGCTGGAAACATTGCAAAATGCATATCAAGTTCCAGTTGATATTGAATATGCTGTGAATTTCTTTGAAGATGATTACACAATTAATCTACTTCAATGTAGGCCATGGCAGATAAAATATGAAATTCAAGATGTTGAAGATCCAGGAAAAATAAAACAAGATTTGATAGTTTTTAAAAGTAAAGGGCCTGTTATTGGAACTTCTGTAGCTACATACATATCACGTTTAATATATGTTGTTCCTTCGGTATACGGACGTTTAAATATGCGAGATCGACATGCTGTAGCGCGACTTGTAGGTCAAATCAATCATCATGAATCATCAACCAGAAAAAAAATTCTTCTAATGGGTCCTGGAAGATGGGGAACAAGTTCACCTAGCTTAGGGATTCCAACAACATTCGCGGAGATAAGTAATGTAAATGTAATTGGAGAAATTGCTGAAATGCATGAAGGACTTGTTCCTGATATCAGTTTAGGTTCCCACTTCTTTAACAATCTCGTAGAATTGGATATTATTTATTTTGCACTTCATCCCGATAAAGAAGATGATTATTTAAATCGAGATTTCTTCAAAAAATCTCCTAACCAATTAAAACATCTATTCCCAAAATCCGCTAAAATGGATAAAGTTATCAAAATTATTGATTTTCAAAATGAAGATGAATTACTGATAAATATGAATTCTCTATCGCAACAAGCAGTATGTTATTTAAAAAGTAAAACAAATGATATT
>JAUWPK010000338.1 GCA_030611625.1 Promethearchaeum sp.
AAGACTACATTCAACAATGGGGCAATGAAATAGATGGTGCAATTCTTAGTGGAACTAATGGATCCCAGAGTAAATTGCTTCTATTTTTGGGATCATTAATTGCTAAATCACAATTAAGGAAAGGACCTCAAAAAAGAAATGTTAAATTAGACCAAATGACTTTTGGTGCTTTTAACAAACCATATGAACCTGCAGAAACCAAATTCCAATGGTTATCTCGAGATCAAGATGAGGTTAATAAATATGTTGAAGATAAATACTGCGGTTTTGTTTGTACAACTAGTTTCTTTGTAGAACTTCTAGAAGGGTTAAAAAAGATCTGGAAAAAAGAAAATGAACAAAAAATTCCAAAAGATCTACCGATTTTAATCATTGCTGGAGAAAAAGATCCCACAAGCAATATGAGTAAAAATCTTAATGTTTTAATTAAACGCTATGAGAAATTAGGAATTAAGAACATCACGAAAAAAATTTACAAAGATGCCCGTCATGAAGTTTTTAATGAAACAAATCGTTATGAAGTATTTCAAGATCTTATTGAATGGCTTGATGGGCATATTTAATACGCCCAAATTTTTTAAATATTTTTACTTTTTTACCATTCTCTTGAATGAATCATGTAGAATGCTTTTAATTCTCGATTTTTTTCAACCGCACCACTTTCTAAAACGTTTGTGATATATTGAACAGGCGTTTGAATTTTTAATCTTCTATAATGATACTGAATTATCTTATTTAGTACGAGATTGAAAGCCTTTTCAGAATTTAAAAGTAAAAATCTGGCAATCATTGGTGCACCGTTAGCATTCTCAATTTGAGTTTTCTTTAAATTTTCAGGTTTTAAACTTTCTTCCAACTGACTTCTGGCTTTTTGAATTCTAAGTTCCTTTTTCTCCTTTGTTAATTGCTTGTTTTTTCTTAATTTTCCTATTTTTTGCTGAGTTTTATCCTTTAAGAGTGTTTCTGTTGATTCTTTTAAAGAATTTTCAATCATTTTTAGTTCATAGCTTCTAAAATGATATTGTAATCGAACAACAAAATCAGTCCGACTACCAGTTTTTGCCTGTGACACCATGAATCTACTTTTGTCAAATGGTAGTATCCTTGTAAACCAGTTTGTGAAAATAAATTCGGAATTATCCATTATGTACTTCGCAATATTCGGGATTAAATTTGATTGTTCGGCCTGGTTTATGTCATTTATCATCCTTTTAGAAATCAGATCAATATCTCGTTTAGCTAAACCTAAGATATAATTTTGAATGCTTTTTTTGAGTTTATCATTTAATGTTTGAAATTGGCAATCTTTACCAACAAAATTAACAAAATATTTGAATTGGATTGGTTGTGATGCTGCTTTTTCTATTTGAGATTTGTAAGTTTTCACTATTTGTAGTAGATATTTTTTCTTATATTTGAAAAGTGGCTGATACTTGATTAAATATGCTTTATTTGATAAAGTAAAATATGATACAGTTGAATTTTTCTTTAATTCTTGATAAAATTGCTTTAATTCAGATTCATTTAGAGAAGAGATATCAATAACCGGTTCTATAAGATCTCTAAATTGATTTAATTTATCTTTTGGGGGAAATTGTTTATATTTCCAAATTGGGATCAAACCTTCAAGTAATTCCGGTTTAATTGCATGAATATTTCTAATCTCTAATTTAAATTTCTGTTTTACAGCCTCAATTCCTTTATTTACTGCTTTTATTCGAAAATCATTGATAAGACCATCTATTTCACCCATTTCAAGGAAGAAGAATGTTAAAGGGGAGAGCATTTCATTTAATCTAATTAAATCTTGAACCCTTTTTCTACGGATTTTGCTGTATTGTTTTTTATCTTTGAGGAACCGAATGAATTTTTCCATCTTCATCATCATCTCTCGATGAATTTGCTCCTTATTATAACAACTAACACAGTAATTTTGCTTAATATGAACCGATTGATCAAGGTTTTGTTCGAGACCGCAGCATCTACAAATGAAAAAATTTTTTTTTTTAGCCATATTTCTTCCTCTACTATTTCTCTATTATCTTAATAACTAAAATTCATGTTAAAATTAGTGATAATATGGGAATATCATTTTTCACCCATATCAAATATTATTTTTAAATTTATTAAATGATTTTAGCAGCTTTTCTGATATAGAATTAAATGTTTCCTCAGTAGAATCAAGAATTAAAGTATCATATTTCTGCAAGATGGTTTGAATCTGTTTAAAATTTTCCTCAATATCATCCGGTAGTTCATCAATTAATAAATTTTTTGATTTCCTCAATTTACGGGTGAACTCTATTTGAAGTTCATCCTTGAGATCTTTAATAATATCTTCTTGAGATTTTTCAGGATTTGGAGGTGTTATTGCTGCTCTTGATTCAAGAATCTTCTTAATTTCACTATAACGTTGTTTTTTTTGTGAACTACTATAAGCTTCCCCTTGAATATCAAAATTCAGATCAACTCTATGAATTAGATTTCCACATGGATACTGTGTTAGGATTTTTCCATATTTTTCAGACTCATCATTAATAGTAATCCCATAAACATACTTTAAATCGAAATTATTTCTTTCAATTATATTAGATGTATCATTTAAAAGTGTTTTATGATTAATTTCATCCGTTTTTGAGCTGTAAACTTTAAAATGTCCATGACTATGTGCCCAACCTAGCAATATTTTATTATTTTCTCTTATATATTTTTGAACTTCTAAAACTCCTTCTTCAGATACGTTTACACTAGTTTCAGATAAAGAATGATAGGGAATATATATTTCAGTAATGCGTGCTGAAATGTTTGGTTTTAATTTTTCTGGATCGGTGAGAACATAACAATAAACTTCTAATTTCTTTGAATTTTCTCCATATTTTTCAATGCTAATTTCATTAATTGCCTTCGCCATCATGATCACATCAGAAAAAGCTTTTTTTGTCCAAGGAATTGTATCAATAGCTGGAGGGCATTCAATTTTAAAGCCCTCTTTATCAATATTATCTGCCAATATTTCAAAAGAGTTAGGATTATCCTTTGAAGGAATATTTAATGGGTCTGCCTTTATTAAATCATCTAGTGATCGCTCCAAAGTGATATCTTTTTGCTTTATTTCTTGAAAAATTGAATCTTTATCTTCATTATCTTTATTTAACATTGTAAATTCTTCATTATCATTAGAATTATCGCCATTAGATAGTAAATCTTCAAGAGAATCTGAGACGTGGATTTTTTTTTCTTTTTTTTTCTCTTCCATTCGTTTATCAATTTCATTAAAAGAAACTAATTATAAAAAAAACTCTTAAATTTGGGGTAATAATTAAAAATAGTTAAAAAAAAATACATTCTAGAAAAACGACTTGTTATATAATTCTTGGAGATTAAATATGTCAGAAAACGATTCAAATAAGTCAGAAAATGATTCAAATAAGTCAGAAACTGATTCAAATAAGTCAGAAACTGATTCAAATAAGTCAGAAACTGATTCAAATAAGCCAGAAACTGATTCAAATAAGCCAGAAACTGATTCAAATAAGTCAGAAATTGATTCAAATAAGTCAGAAATTGATTCAAATAAGTCAGAAATTGATTCAAATAAGTCAGAAA
>JAUWPK010000196.1 GCA_030611625.1 Promethearchaeum sp.
AGGGATTTGAGTCAGGAACACTGCCATTAATTTCTAACATCCCAAATGACCATTGAAAATGATGAATCCCAGGAGTTATTGAAGTTGAAGCACAAAACATTCTAATATACTCTTCTTCAAGGATATAATAACTATTTAAAACAAAGGTAGAATTTCCAGATTGTGTGATAGAATATGGAAATCCAATATTATCCCCGCTTGATTGATATTTAATTCGAAAAGGACCTGGGTTCCAAATTTCGAATTCAATTGTAAATTTAATATAGGTCATATTATATTCTTCTTCAATAGTTTTATTAGTAAATTCAATTGATTCAATCCAAGAGGAGAGATGATTATCATCATCCAGATCTAAGAAATTATCCCGACAACTTATAGCAGAAATGATTGGAATAATTATAAATAATATTAGTACGATAAAATAAATTCTGCGGAAGTTTTTTCGTTGAAATATGAGTAGTTTCATAATTAATTACGCTCCAAATCAAAGATATTAATATTTATGTTAGATTAATATAAAAAATTTATTCTGAATCTCATTTTTGTCATGTGAATGAAATTCAATTTTTATGAGTCTGTTGATGGAAATATTTCAATGAAATTGACGAAAAAATGATAATTTACCAGTAGAGCATTCAATTAAAAAAAATTTCTATTTTTAATTTCCATCTGTAGTTTTATCATTTTTTCATTAATTTTTGTCTAATCTTGAATATTTTTGTCATATGTTTAAGATCCTTATTAAAAAGAAAGAAATAAAATAGGAATTATGGAAGAAATTTATAATGACGATATTCCAAGAAAAACTAAATGGGCATTTGGACTTATTGGAGCCGCTTCAGCAGCGCTTGAAGGAACGGTTTTTGGCAGTATAACCTTTTTCTACAATACAAAAATGGGATTAAGTATGGGTTTAATTGGTACTGTATGGTTAATTTTTGGTATTTGGAATGCAATTAATGATCCTATATTTGGAATTCCTGAAGAACGAACAAAAACCAAAATTGGGCGGAGAATTCCTTATATTCGCTATGGAGCACCCATATACGGATTATTGTTTATTTTATCCTGGTTCCCATTTTTTGGAAACACTCAGATTGCGTTATTTTTAAATATGCTTATAGTTCTATTTGTATTTGACATCATTTTTACACTTGTTGGTTTAGTTACATACTCATTACCAGCAGAAATGGCAATAACGGCAAAGTCTCGTGCAAACTTAGGTATTTACACTACAATTCTCGGAGCCATCGGTGTTTTAGTGTCAATGGCACTTCCAATGTTTCTTTTAACAGGTTCAGAAACAACCCAACTTGATCCTGCATTTCAACCAACAATGATCATTGTGGGTATTGTTTCGTCCATAATTATATTTGTGGGAAGCTATTTTCTATATGAAAACGAGTACACACAACAAGAAGAATCCCTAGGAATCATCTCATCACTTAAAGCATGTTTTAAAAATAAACCTTTCTTGATTTTTGAAAGCAGTAATTTTCTTTTTACAATTGCATATACAACCCTTATCTCTGGAATATTTTATTACATCCAATTTATTCTCCAATTAACAGACGTAATGGCGATGTTACCGTTGATAATCATATTTATATCACTTTTCATCTTTACTGCTGTTTTCAGCATGTTGGTTCCAAAATATGGATTGAAGAAAATCCAATTGTTCGGGCTCTTTTTTACATCGCTTATTTTTCTAATATGTTTCTTAGTTGCAGATGAGTTTATTCCTGCTTTAATAGTAATGGTCTTCATTGGAATTGGACTGGCTGCCCGAGTTGTTAGTGAACAACCAATAATGGGAGACTTGATCGATTACGATGAAACATTAACTGGAAAAAGAAGAGAAACAAGCTATGCGGGAGTAAATGCATTATTTATAAAACCTTCAATAAGTATTGCAAATTGGCTTTACTTAGTAATCTTTAATGAGTATGGGTTTGATCAAACTCTCAATATTCAGTCAGATCATACTAAAGTTGGGATTATGATTGGTTTTTTCCTTGTTCCTGCAATTTTGTTTTTATTTAGTGCAATATTATTTCTTTGGTATCCTTTACATGGAAAAGAATGGATCTCTAAAAAAGAAGAAATATCTAAAATCCATTTTCAAAAAGAGAAAGATTATTTAGAATATTTGAGGATTTCTAAGAAGGAATAGTTTTTTTTTTAAACACATAACATACTTTTTTTATTATATTTTTATATTAATTTTTAACTTTTCTTCCATGATATTCAATTATGGTAAATGCTAATTATGATGAATTATGTAAACAGATGAAAGAACTTAGGCACCTATCGAACAGCCAATCTATGTTATTTTGGGATATCCGCACCAATATGCCCTCGGAAGGGATTGAACAACGAGGACAGTCACTATCTATACTCGGAAGGATAATTCATGAAAAAGCAACTAATAAACAAATCGGGGAATTAATTTCGCAGTGTAATAAATCAAATTCTGGGTTAGATTCAATTCAAAAAAGAAATGTAGAACTCTGGAAACGGGATTATGATCGTGAAACCAAACTCCCCAGCGATCTTGTTGTAAGATTAACAAAACAATCTACGATTACCGAACATAAATGGGAACAAGCTAAACAAAAAAAACAGAATTTTGCTATGGTAAAACCAGAACTTGAAAAAATGGTAGAATTGGTTAAAGAAAGAGCCCGTGCTTTAGATCCAGACAAACCCATGTATGACGTATTATTGGATGAATATGAACCAAAAATGACTGCAGCAGGAATTGATAGCTATTTCAAGCCTTTAAAAGATGGAGTGATTAAAATTATCAAGAAATACCAAGACGCGGTTGCAGATAATCCTCCTGATATTTCTATTCTTAATAAGAAAATTCCTGTTGACCAACAAAAACAAGTTTCAAAATGGATAATGGATTTCCTTGGAATGCCTCCAAATCGTTCCCGAATTGATGAAGCAGAACATCCATTTACAACCGGTATTGCAAAAGATGTCAGGATAACTACCCATTATTTGGATGATGATCCCACAGGAGCGATATATTCAACGTTTCATGAAGGAGGTCATGCGCTTTATGAGTTAAATACTCCAGAAGAACACTGGTTCACTGCTGTTGGGGGAACAATCTCAATGGGAATTCATGAATCACAGAGTAGATTTTGCGAAAATATCGTTGGAAAAAATCCCACTTTTCTAAAATACTTCTATCCGAATGTTGTTCAAAAATACATGCCTGCTTTTCAGACACTGGATACAGATACGTTCATTAGAATTGTTAATGCAATTAACCCAGAAAGCAAAATAAGAATATATGCTGATGAGGTAAAATATAACCTTCATGTTATTCTTCGTTTTGAAATTGAACAAGATTTAATTGCGGGAAAGATTTCAGTTGCAGAATTGCCAGATATCTGGAATGCAAAAATGGAAGAGTATTTGGGAGTTAAAATCGAAAATGATTCTGAAGGAGTTCTTCAAGATACTCATTGGTACGCAGGATTAATAGGGTATTTCCCAACTTACGTTTTAGGCAATATTTATAATAGTCAAATGTTTGCAACCATGAAGAAATCGATCCCAGAATGGGAGGATCAACTGGGAGTAGGTGATTTTAGCAAAATACGAAATTGGTTAGTCACTAACGTTCAAAATAAAGGAAGCATATATGATCCAATAGATTTGATTAAGAATATCTGCAATCAACCCCCGGACACTAAATATTTCCTTGATTATTTAAATGAGAAATACAGTCGAATATATAATATTTGAAAAAATTCCCACAAAGATCCCAATTTTTTTGTATTGATTTTTTTTAATTTAATGAATTTTCAATTAATATTTTTAATGATAATAGTTAAAAAATCATTTTTACGAAACATTCAAATGCAATATTAAAAACTCTTTCCTTATCATTTAATTCTACTTTGGAAAAGATAATTTTTGGTGTGATTGTATGAATCATTTAAATATATATTTAATACGTTTAAAACACTTGCAGACCAATTAGATTTATTAAAAAAAAAAAAATCACATCTCTTCAACTAATTTTTTAATTGGACCTACCATTTGAGATTTCATTCGACGCATAGTATTATTTTAGACAAACTTGGACATCAATTTCTGCAGTAGACGCTACTAATTTAGTAAAGTCTAACTTTGTCCAAGTTTTATTTGACTTTTGTTAACGGTTAAGTTCTTTTCTAAATCCCTTAAATCGGGATAAAAACAACATTATTTTAATTTTTTAACTATTGCTAGACAAAATTTCTGATAATATCCATTCCCAAACGGGTTTTTTTATTATATCAGTGTTAGATTCATTGATATTTTTGGTTAAAATCAATAATTTACAGTTTATTTCTGGAAATGCTTTTTTGAATTCGTTAAGACCCTTATATTCACGTAATGGAATTTCATCATCATAACATACATTAATCAGCAACATTTCTTTTTTTTGTAAAATATGAATAACAAAATCTACTTCATTTTTTCCTTTCCAATAATAAATTTCAGAGTATTTACGTTTAAGAGTTAAAAAGACTATATTTTCAACTAGCCTACCTTCATCTTTTGAAAATTGGAATGCAACGTTATTCCTTAATCCATTATCTATACAATAGATCTTTACTGGATTGACTTGCTGCTGTTTAACTGAATAGCTGAAAAGTTTTACTGAAAAGATGAATTGTATCTCTTGGAGATAACCAAAATATTCTAATAATGTATCTTTGCTAATTTTAATTTGTTGATTAAGAATTCGAAAATATGAATTAAAACTAAAAGGATTTGCAACATTAGTTAGTAAATATCTCATTAGATGCCTCAAAGCAATAAAATTTCTAAGATTATAACGTTCAACTAGATCTCTATAAAAAATTAAATCATAATAACTTCGAAGAACTTCAGATTTTAAATTACTGGTTGTAATTACCTCAGGAAATCCCCCTTCAAAAACATATTTTTCAAATAAATTTCTAATTTTATGGCGAATTTCGCTAAATCTAAAGTTTTTTGGCACCTTAACATTAAAGAAGTTTAGATATTCAAGAAAATTCAAAGGATAAAATTGAATTGATAAAGTCCTACCCCTTAAAGATGTAGCAATTTCTTGGCTTGTTAATTTAGAACTAGATCCAGTTAGAAACAGTCTTATATTTTCTTTATCAGCTAATCTCCTGATGAACAATTCCCAGTTTTTTATAACTTGAATCTCATCAAAAAAGAAATATTTCTTTAATTCTTTAGTATCTGGATATAATGAATAATAAGCTTCAATTAAATCATTCATATCTTCTATATTTAGTGAAAACAGTCTGTCATCTTCAAAATTTATATATATAATACATTTTTTAGGAACACCTTTCACGAGTAAATTTTGAATTGTCTGATATAAGAAAAAAGTTTTACCCGAACGTCTTACTCCTACAATTGTAATTATTTTTTCTGTTTCAGGTAATTCATATAGACGATTTTTAATGACAGGAAATTTTAATTCATGGAATTCAGTTATAAGAAATTTGAAGGCTGTTTCTTTATTCATCAAAAATATAATAGACCACAATAATATAAAAGTATCCTTCTTTGTAAGACCACTAATAATAATAAGTGGTATAACATAAATTGTGAAAAAGAAATCTAAAAAAGAAAATCAAGAGCAAAAAATAGAAGATGACTAAATATCAGGAATATCTTCAAATGTAGTCATATTATGTAGAAGATTTGTAGCTAACTGAATGAATTCATCAATTTTATCCGTTTCTGAGGCATATCTTCAATATTTCGAATGGTAACAGTCAGTAGAATCATAAATTACACTAATATCGTTTTCTATATTTTTCTACAATTATTTTTCTTCGATAATTTTTTTAATAGGTCCCACCATTACAGATGTCATTCGTCTGTTAACTTCTTTTCTAAATCCCTTAGATCGGGACAAAAACAACATTATTTTACTTATTAAAATATTTTTACGGTTTTTATAGGGAAAATCGAAAAGTCCATGTTTTTTATAAAATTTATAATCTGCTCTAAATGGAAAACGTAATCCAGCCCAGATATCATCTCGGAATATATTTCTTCCTGCGACACCTCTCATTGTTTGCTCATTAATTAAACCAATTTCAGAAAATTTAATCGATTTGGAGGCAAGTGCATGTAATAAACCATCTATTTCTTCAGAATTTTGCGATTCATCGGTAACAAAATCAACCGTATTTAATCGAGTTGTTTCATTCCAGCCCAGAAAAATTTCTCTAAGATTTGGAATTTGGGAAAGTGGCCCCGATATAATAAATCCAATTTGCTTTCCCATTAGAACTGGTAAGTGGGTATTATAAAAACTCCTGTCGAAAAACATCTTCCAACGCGAGGAGAGATATCGGTCCTTTATTGTTCCGGCATATATTAAGATATCCGCTTTTTTAACCTTAGAATCATAGAATTCAATAAAATCATCCTTTCCGATATATGAACACTGACTATCATATGCACATTGAAGACAGCCTAAGCATGACCCCATAATATTTAGTTCCCGTAGATTTATCTCTTCAATTTCTTCAGAAAATGATTCCTTGAACGTGGTTATCATTTTTTGTAAATTCAAAGATTTTGTTCCTTTTTCAACATCAGAAACAATTAACACTTTTTTTCCACCGAGTTCGATTTTTTCTTGTATTTTTGACTCTCCTGGTAAATATTCAAATTTTGAAGGTATAATCTTTGGATAGAATCTTGAAGTGGGTATTTTCTTCTCAACAGAATCAAAAAACAGCGATGTATAATTCAAAAATTTCTCTCTCTTATTATCGTTCATTAAATCAGACATTCCTGCAGAATATCGCCCAAAATAATGCATATCTAAATCATCACAGATACCGTGAATATAATTGTTAGCTGTGTGATCAAAGAAATGGATAGAAGTGGAGATAGCAAGAGCATACTTTCCTTTAAACGCACTTTCAACTTTTTTCTCAAATAATAGTTCTATGAATCTCTTGTAATTTGCGTGAACTATACAATAATATAAAGGAAAAGCCCAGATAATTGCATTTGAGGAATTGATTTCATTTATTATTTCTTGGAACGCTCCTTCACTCTTTTCTATTCTTTTAATTTG
>JAUWPK010000050.1 GCA_030611625.1 Promethearchaeum sp.
ATTGGTTTATGAATTTAGTTTCTGTTGAAGTGCCATAAATATCGATATTCTTTGATTTGTTTTTTTTTATTGGATAAGCTCCTAATGCTAAAATTTTTCCTACTCCTAACTTTTGGATTATAGTTGCAATGTAATCAGAGATTTCATAGATTCCTCTGGGAGACATTGCTTGGGCGTCAGCAGTGATTAGTAGTAAATCTTGGATTTGTTTTGGATCTTTATGGAATAAAATTTCTGCCTTAGGAGTAGATAGAATACTTTCATCGACTATGGCGCCTGCTGGATAATCATTGAATATTATTTCGCAATATTTTTTTGCCTGGAAAATTCCAATAAGTTGATCTACCGCAAATTTTCCAATATCTGCAATCCCGGGCATTCCTATGATACATAATGGGTTATGGAGTGATGTTGGCTCTAATTTTTCAAATTGAATTAATCTAAAATTTGACATATGATTCACGTTTTTTTTAAATTTTTATGATTGGTTGCTTACTAAATCTTATAATTAGTTGAAAGTAGTTGAAGAGATAGTACTATGGAAAATTATAAGAAAAATCTTTAATCAATTCTCTTGCCATTAACAAAATATGAATAAAATATCACGATATTACATTTCCCAAAAGAATTTATTATTTAATATAATCATATTAAAAAACAATCTATTTTTAAAGATCATGGAATATGTTAAGTAAGAATTCTTATATTCAATTTGATAATCCATTTATTTCCCTTTTATCAACCGGTTTAGATAGTCCTATTGCCACATATTTAATAATGAAAAAAAAAAGTGACTGCTTTTCCCTATCTTTCTTAAATGGAGGGGAAATAATGGATAAAAATAGAAATAAAATAATCCAAGTAGGAAAAAGATTAGTAAAATTAACACAACGTCGCTTAAGAATGCATTTTGTAGACTATGATGAAATTGTACAGCAAATTCAAAAGAAATGTAATCCAAAATTAACGTGTGTAATATGTAAACGCACAATGATTTTAGTAGCAAGAGAACTTGCTAAATTCTATAATGCAAAAATAATTGTAAATGGAGATATTTTAGGTGAACAAGCTTCACAAACATTAGATAATTTATATGTTGTTAATCAAGTTAATCGGGAAATTCCAATAATACGCCCTTTGATTGGATTTGATAAACTTGATATAATAAAAATCAGCCAAGAGTTGGGATTTTACGAATTAAGTTTAATAAACGGTCCAGCATGTGAATTTAATCCAAAATTTCCTGAAACAAGGGCAAAAATCAAGGAAGTTATTCAAACTGAAGAAAATTTAAATAGAGCCTCCATGATGAAAGAAGTATTCGATTTAATTAACTATGTTGATTTTTATCCTGATAAATCATAAGATTTTTTTCCTTTATTTTGCATCAAATCCATTTTCTCCAATTAAGGGAACAAAAATTACTTTACATACTTTTTTTTTTACATATTTTTCCTTAATTCTATGAATGACTATTAGGTCTTGATCCCAATGGCGTTTTCCAACAGGGATACATAAAATACCTCCATTAGGACTTAGTTGTACTAATAAATTCTTTGGAATTTTTGGACTTGCTGCGGTAACTAAAATTTTATCGTATGGCGCTTTAGATTCTAATCCTTTTGTCCCATCTTCAATAATTACTTCAACATTGAAATAAGATAATTCCTTCAATTTTTTCTTAGCTTTTATAGCCAAATCAGGAATTCTTTCTATTGTGTAAACTATACCATTTTTTCCTGTTAATTCAGCTAAAATGGCTGCATGATATCCAGATCCCGTTCCAATTTCCAATATTTTATCCCCTGGTTTTATTTCGAGATATTCACACATCATTGCATTCATATGAGGCGCAGAAATTGTCTGACCATTTCCGATTTGTTGAGGTGTATCAATATAAGCTTTATTAATTTTAAGTTCTGGCAAAAAAAGGTGACGAGGAACCTTTAACATAGCATTATATACGTTTTCAGAAATAATAATTTTTCTTGCTTTTAAATTATTGATTAAATTTAAACGTTCTTGATTGATTTTAATATTTTTCAATGTAATCTTCTCATATTATTGATTTAATTAAATAAACTCTGCAAAATTTCTATTTTTTAAGAATTGAATTACTTCTTCATATGATGGCATACCAGTTCGAGCACCAATATTTTGAATTTTTAAAGCAGCAGCAGCATTTGCAAATAGTGTGGCTTTTTCAATATTAAACTTTTTTAAAACATATGAAAAGCAAATTGCAGCACAAAAAGTATCCCCTGCTCCTGTAGTATCAACTGGGTTTACTTTAAAAGCAGGAATAATGACATTTTTATTTTTAGTAACAACTAAAGCACCTTGCTCTCCCAAAGTTATTATAATAATTTTAACTCCTAAATCTAAAAGTTTTTTTGCTGCTTCTACTGGATTTTTTTTTTTTGTCAATTGCATTGCACCAGCTTTATTTGGAATCAACAAATCTACTTGCTGTAAAATAGGTTTTAACTTAGATAGACCTCTAATTGCAATTTGTTTTTCTAAATCTAAGGATATAAAAATATTTTTCTTTTTGGCCAATTCAATAGCTTTTATAGTTAAATCATGATAAATTGCAGATGTATGTAATAATTTAATATTTTTAAATATCTCCTCATCAAGATCAGACATATTTGGAACAGTAGAGTGCATATATGGGCTCTGAATTATTACTTTTTCACCTGTATTTTTTACAACAAATATGAAATTAACAGGTGTTGCTTTTTTTTCTTTAGTTATTAAATAAGAACAATCAACATTCTCATTTTTAAAATCATTTTTTAAAAAATTCCCATAAGAATCATCTCCTATGGCTCCAAAAAAAGCAGTTTTTGCCCCAAGTCTTGAGGTTGCAACAGAAAAATTCGCAGTTACTCCTCCACTGAACATATATTGTCTTAAAGAATCGATTTTCTCATCAGGTTCAGGAAAATGATCAATTAATGATACCCAATCAACAACAACTTCACCCAAACCTAAAATCTCATTTTCCACATAGAAAAATAAATTTGAGGATTTAAAAATCATTTTGCAATTTATTAAAAAAAATATTTCAAATATCATTTAGTGTATCAATGATATTTTGAGCTTCAAGTTCAGGATTTATTTCTTGAAAACTTCTTATGTTTATTTCATATTTATCATTATATTCTGAGAATTTTGCTTTTCCACGAAATATAAATTCTTTTCCAATCAATTCAAGGGTCTTCTCTTTCAGAAATACATCCAATTCCCCATTTTCCTCCATTTTTTTAATATTATCAGTGGATTCTTTCAAAAGTAATTCTGCTTTTTCACCCATCAAAGTACCACGAATGGTACTGCTTTCATCATCCAAAATTAAATTTAGAATCATTCTGTTTACATGGTCTCCAGGGTTATCACATTTACAATTATCTATTTTTCTATTACATTTTGAACATGCAGTATATATGGTAATTCTTTTTATGTCTTGAATTATCGAGCCTTTAACCTCATAAAAATCATCTTGATTTATCTCTTCTATCTTTTTTCTTTCACTTGTGCTCTCTTGTTGGGATTTCCTTAATGGTTGTAAAGTTTTATCAGTTTTAAAAATTTTATTTGAATTTTCAATATAGCCCTTTGACGTTAGAGATGCTTCCATTTCATTTGAGTAAGAATTTTTTTTAGCAATCACTTTATTTATTTGAATTGAATCGTTTACTTTTAAATCTGGTTTAACTAAATCTCCCCAAATAGTAACGCGAATTGCTCCAGTTTCATCAGCTAATATCATTTTTTGAAGTTCTCTTGTTTCACCACTTTTTAAATTAATTGATTTTATATCATCAATCTCTTGGATTTTTCCCTCAATATTACCAAAACCACCTTTTTCAAAAAGATCCTTAATTTTTATTAAGGAAATTTCAAGATGCGCTTCATTTTCAATAATAACAATTTCAGTGCTTGATGTAGCTGTTAGATCTATTTTTGATTTGTCCTTATAATTTGTCTTAGGTGAAAGTCTAGAAATTCTCACTTTTTGATCTTCTTTAATCTCTTTAATCTTTGCACAATGTTCTCCCCAAAATGTTAAATATATTAATCCTGTAGAATCTGTTATTTGAATGGAAGCGCGTTTACCTTCTGTTCCATTTTGACGAGTGAATTTTTTTGTGGGATATAATGCAGTAATAACCCCTTCGATTGAAAGGGTTGGAATTTTTATAGATAACTGATTTATTGGGGTGATCTTAGGTGAGTTCTGGTTTATTGCAGGAATTAGTGTTCTATCAATCTCGTCTGGTTGAATTTGTACCCTACTTTTTGAGCCAATATGTACTTCAAGACCACCATCTTGGCTAGGTTTTACAAAACCGTTTACGATTCTAACGATTTCATTTAATTTAAAATTGTTATCATTAGTTATTTGTGTGTTAAAATCTCCCCATGCTAAACAACGGATCATTCCACTAGTATCTTCTAAAATAAATGGTAATAACGATCCCTTACTCCCGTCTTTTTTATTAAAATTTCTAATATCACTAATTTCAATGATTCTACCAACAACTGAGGCGTTCATTCGAGGTTTAAGATCTTTTATTAATTGATCTGTATCCATTTTGGCCGATTCTTGATGGGCTTTAACATCTATTCCAAGTTCCTTTGCAACAATAACAATTGCTCCTTCTTCATCAATTAATCCGCTGAAATCTTCTATTTGTTTATCAATAAGAATTTTAATTTCCTCACGTGTTAACTTCTTCATTTCCATTATTCTTTGAATTGTCTCATCGATTCCCATAATTTTCACTAAAAATTATTTTTCTAACAATTAAAAATTAATTATTAAAATTCTTTATAAAGTCCTATTCGCCAAAAATTTTTTAAAGGGAATTTTTTTTAGGTGAATCATTAGTATTATAATTTAGAGCAAATTTAGAAAGTTGATTTTAATGGCTAAGAAGAAAACTAGAAAACTGGGAATAATTAACTTAAAACCTTTAGTTCTTAAAGGTCCAAAATATTTGGTTCAAGGAATTTCATCATCTATTGCAGGCATACAAACTACTAAAGTTATTCAGACTTATATAATGGAAAACAATAATTTAAGAATAAATATCGCAAAAGATGGAAGAGTTATTTTCTCAGGTATTGTCAAATGGATTGGAAATAGGGAAGATAATAGTCAAGGAACTGTAATGTGCGTTGCTTCTTCTGAAAGAGGAGGTAAAGATCTACGTTTAATTGTTCCATCTGAAGATACAGTCCAAGATATTGGATTGGATGTAGAGAAATCATTAATAAAAATAAATAGCAAAGAATCTGTTAAATGTAGTGTTTGCGGAAAAGGAATACAAATTTTTGATGAAATCTTAGGTTGCCCTTTATGTGGCTCTAAAGCTCATTCTGATCATCTATTAGAATGGATTAAAATGCGTCATAGTTGTCCGATTTGTAAGAAAAACCTTGAATTGGATACTGTTGGAAATATAGTTCCAAAACAATGAAATATCATAAAAACAAATTTAACTCTTTTTTTAATTCACAAAAATAGCAAATCTCTCTATTTAATCCACAAGGCATTTGACATATTTTGCAAATTCCATTCTTTTTTGATTTTTGATTTATTTCCTTTTCTAAATAATTCAGTGAAACCTGTTCTATTATTTTTTCATTAATTTTAAGTAAATTATACTTTATTTCTGCACTTTGGTTCTCTAAAATATTGATGAAATCTTGGATTTTTTTCCGTAAAATATAGAAATTTTCTACATAGGGGCAAGGTGTAACTTGTATTGGGATATCTTTATAATAACAATATAAAGTTATTTCTTTCTCTGGAATAGACATTAAGGGTTTTATACGTTGTACAATCTCCTTTTTATCACTTTTTATATTACCATTGGGAGGATGGAGCAATATTTGTTTAAGATCATTTCGAACTATGTTTTGCAAAAAAGTCTCGATTTGATCATCTAAATTATGACCAATTGCAAGACGATCTGCTCCTAATTCATCTGCTTTATCATTTAATAATCTTCTACGGACAGTACCACAGATTGTACAAGCATTAACTTTTAATTTTTCAAGATTAGGAATTATGCCATCAATACTTTTTCCAAAACTTTTCTCAAATTTTACTGTATGGAGAGGTGTTTTCCATTTTCTACACATTTTTCCTGCAATTTCAATACTTTCTTCACGATATCCCTCTATTCCCTCATCAATTAGGACAGCTTCCACAATTGGGGAATTTGAATATCGTTTCTGAAGTTCTAGAACATTGAAAAGTAAAACTAAAGAATCTTTTCCCCCAGAAAGTCCAACAACTACTTTATCTTTTGGAGAAAACATGCTATATTTTCTTACAGTTTTTCTGATCTTTTTTTTAACTGTTTTTATGAAATGAGTTTTACATACATACTCATTTGATATTTTTCTATGGTAAACAGCTTTACTTGAACAATAATTACATTTCATTTTTATCCCATTTTTACAACCAGAAAAGAGTTTTTCCGAATTTTATAAATGAAATGATAAAACTTGCAATAAGTACAACTCCCATAATTGAAGAAATCCACCTATAAATCCGTTGTTTAGGAATTTCTTTTAAATCTTGTTCATATTCAATTTCAACTTCAATTTTTGCTTTGTTATCAATTTTTTGGTCATCATTTAATTCAATAGTATCAATAAAACCATCTTCGGAAGTATCAAGAGGTTTGAAAAGTAAATCTCGATATGGAATTGTTTTTCTATCATCTTTTTCTATTTCTCCATAATTTTCAGCTTTGTCTTTGTTAATTAGAGGCTTTTCATCAAGAAGAAGTTCTCTTACTTTGATTACTTCATTTATACTATGTGTAAATAAATGCTGCTTTGCTTCTTTAACATCATATTCATAAAAAAGTTTTTTCTTTGCGTTTTTATCTACTTCTTTTGTCCCAATAACTAAATGTATTAATTCCTTGACCATTCTACCCCCATCAAAAATCGATATTGGTAGTAAATTAAATAAAGCTAAACTTAGTGAAATCATAAACGTAAACATAAAAAATAAATAAATCTCATTAGGGAATAATCCTCCAACTAATCTTCCAAGCCAATTTGAAGGTACCCAATATGATTGCGTATTAATTCCAATAAAAACAGGAATTACTGGCTTTTCTGTTGAGAAGAGAGTATAATTGTTTCCATCGTCATCAGTAAAGATTATGGTATCACCCGGTTTAGGTGATAAATTTGTAGTAAAAAATTCTTTAAATGATTGGTTAGTAAGAGATATTTGAATTCCATTAATTTTGGTTATTATTATATTTTCTGGGATTCTCCCTTCATTTAATCCCGACTCTGTTTCATTTTTAAATACTTCTGTTATATTTACTGAATTATCGGAAAATTTCTCTATATTCAACCCCAAATAGATATCATTAAGAAGATGAGCTCCAGGGGTATAAGAATAAAAATCTACGTATATTTCGTAAGATTCTCCTTTATCTGAAGTAATATTTAATTTATAATTTGGTTTTTTTTGAGATAAAAAAACTTCCAAAGTTTGATTATTCTGATAATTTATTAGAGTTTCATTTATTTTTACAATAATTATACCTTTAAGATCTAAATTGTAATTATTTCCTGCTCTTAACCAAGAATTAACATTTGTTATGTTGATAGCAGTATTGTTTAATTGTTCCCAATCAAATCCTACGTATGAATTAAATCCTAATATTACATTTCTAATATATTCTTCTCCAGTTTTATTATCAATACAAGTAAATACTAATTGATCTCCTATAGAACACTTCAAATCCGTTTTATTCATTAAAATATCATTTAAATTAGCGTTATTATTGATATCTACTAACGTATCGTTAATTTTATACACAATATCTCCATTTTCTAAATTATTTTCGTTAAATCCTCCTTCATTAATAGAAAGAACGTTTTGAATTTGAAAACCTTCAGAATAATATCCAACTTTCATTATAGTGGGAAATCCAAGAATAAGAAGGAAAAATATCGCAGTAAGAATTATATTTGACCATATTCCTGCTGAAGCAACCCTCAATCTAGTTTTACTTGAAAAGTTCTTAGAATTTAATTGAAATTCATCAACTTCAACAAAAGCTCCAAAACCAACAATTAAAAAGATCCCAGCTCCGAATATTCCTGAAGATTTTACATTTACACCATCTACTTCTGCTGCTATTGCATGAGAAAACTCATGAATTGAAATTGTAAACAAAATGGGTAAAATAAAATATGAAAATATTGGGAAACCTATGGTAACACCCGGTATTAATGGGATAATTGCATTTTCTGGTTGAGGATTAAAAATTAATGCAAAAAAATTAGAAATAAAGAAATATATTGCATAAATCATTAAGAGAAAGGAAACTATTATTCCAATATTCCACCATATTTTCCATAATCGTTTTCCTTTTCTACTAATTTTTTGAAAAAAGCGATTAAATATTTTACTTTTAAATAGTACAAGAAATGGGAAGATTAATGTAATATTTTCTTTTCTTTTTCCTAAAATTTTGATAAGAATGAAAGTTATGATCCAAAATATACATGAAATTATGAAGATTGGTTCTTGAATAAACCCCAATAAAACTTCCACAAACGTCATATGTTCTAAAATGAAATATAGGATAATAAAATTGTTAAATTTTTATCATCTTTTTATTGAAGTAAACTAAAAATTTTATAAATTATAATTAAATTTTAATATTTCTGATTAAAGAACATGGTAGCGGGAGGAGGATTTGAACCATCCGATCTCAGGGTTTCACAATTTTATAAATGGGTAAATCCCATTGAATTATGAGCCCTGCAGCCTGAACCTGACTAGCCTATCCCGCTTTTGTTAAAAAATCTTAATATATTCGTGAATGTATCATTTACTAAAAACTTTTTCATCCTCTTCAGTCTTTTTATTTAAAGCCTTATGCAACTCGCATTGAATCATCGCATTTGCTAATCAATGCTTAAGTACATAAGGCAGAATAAATATATTTGAGGATAAATATATTTCTTTTTATTTTTTTAAAGATTAATAAAAATTGTGGATATAAATGAATTTTAACAAAACAAATACGGATGCGCAAAGATATAAAACATATCCTGCTAAAAGAGTTTATATTGGAGATTTGCATGAAGGACAATGGTTACCCGATGAAAAAATACTCGCATCACGCTATGGAAAGCTAAAAACTGTGAGAATTTGTGGAACAGTTACGAAAAAGAAAGAAGATACTAAAGAAGTTGCTGAAGAATCATTTATTTCAGACAATTTAATTGATAACAAGAAAATTTTTTTTCAAATTGATGATGGAACTGGAAGATTAAACTGTACTATTTGGGGTATCCAATTTGAAGATTATTCCAATATAACGTATGGATCCTTAGTTGATTTGGTTGGAAATACTAAATTTTACAGAAATGAAGCAAATCTTAATATAAAATTCATTCGTAAAATTGAAAACCCTAACTATGAAATATATCATATTTTAGAGGTTTTAAAAAGAAGAAAAATTGAACCGACTTTTGAAATTGAAAAAATTACTCCAATAAATTTCAATGATTTTGATTTTGAATCAAAAAATAAGGATGAAGATGAAAATTTAGCGGATTCCATATTGAAAGAGATAGAAAACAATGAAAAAAATGACAGAAGAAAAAACATTGAAGAATCAGTAGAAAAAAACGAACCCAATTCAGATCTTTTCAAAGGTTTAGATCAAATGGATGATATAGTTGTTTATATTCAAGAAAATGATAAAGGAGATGGGGTTTCGATTGAGGATGTTGCCAAAAAATTCTCAATTAATATGGATGAGATAAAAAAGATTATTGATCAGCTATGTCAAGATGTTAAAATATATAAAGTACATCCCGGTTTCTATTCATCATATTAAAAATAAGAAAATTTTTTTTGTTTTATTCTTTAAGTTATTTGATGTCTGAAGAAGAATATATTAAATTATTAGATAGAGCATTTGAGAAGATTCCAGAGGGATTCCATGAGACAGATCGTTGGAAGATTCCAACTGCTCGTCTTGAATTTGAAGGAAAAAATACTTTAATCGTTAATTTTAAAGAGATTATTGAGACTATTAAGAGAGATGACAAACATTTTATCAAATTTATATTACAAGAAGTCGGGACAGCTGGTGGAATCAAGGGAAATAAAGCTATTTTAAAAGGAAAGCAAAAATTGAGCACTATTGACAGATTAATTAAAAATTACTGTGAAAAATTTGTAATATGTGAGACTTGTTTAAAACCTGATACTGTAATTATAAAGGAAGGTAGATCTCATCTTTTGGTATGTCATGCATGCGGAACTCGTCATCCCGTAAAATTATAAGTTTTAAATAAACTGGAGTATTTTCAATGAAATGTTATATTAAAATTCAGTCACAATCAACAAACCAAATTATAGGTGTTTGTGATGAAGATTGCATTAATTTGCATTTAAAACAAGGCGAATATAATTATCACGTTTCAGAAGGTTTTTTTCAAGATAAATTAGTTCCAATTGAAGAAGCAGTTAAAATATTAAAGAAATCATCAAATTTTAATGCAGTAGGTAAAAATATAATTAAAGCTTTGATTGAATCCAAAATAGTTCCTTCAGAAGGAATTTTAGAAATCGATGGCGTTCCCATTGCCATAAAATTTATTTTTTAAATTTTTATTTTAGGAAAAAAATTAAAATGAAATTGCGAAAATTTTGTGCAAAATGTGGTAAAGCACTTACTGATGTATCAAAGAATTATAAAAATTTCTTATGTGATGAATGTACTTCACAAATCATTCCAAATTACATAATTCCAGAAAAATTGACCTTACGAAATTGTATATATTGCGGAGCATATTCATTAAAATCTAAAGACCAAGAATACAGTTGGCAATATAAATCATTAGCAATGGATGACAGTGAATTCTTAAAAAAAATACTTAAAGAAAATATTTTTCTCAAGTTTGATAAGAAATTTAATGTTAAAAGTGAATTTTCATTTGAGAATCCTTATCTTTCTGAAAGAATTGATATAAAAACTAATATAATTGTAAAATCAGAAGAAGATTCTGATGTCCAAGAAGAAATACTTATTAAAATACGCGATATTCATTGCCCTTATTGCGCTAAAAGGAGTGGTGGGCGATTTGATGCAATTGTTCAAATTCGAATTCAACATTCAAAAGATGAAAAAAAATTAGAAGAAATCTCAACCTACATTTCAAAAATTGAAGAAAAAGAGAATTTCAAAAACTTATCTAATTTTATATCAAAAATTGATTATGTAACTAATGGATTTGACCTAAAAGTAAGTACAAATGCTATGGCTAGAGTATTAATTGCAAGATTACGAAAGAAATATCATTTTGAAATAAAAGTTTCAAAGAAATTGATTGGAGTCGATCAAGAGAAAGGTTCTGATTTATATCGTCTATCTACACTATTAAGATTAATACCTGTTGAAAAAAATGATAGTATTCTTTTTGAAGGAATAAAATATTCTGTAAAAAGCATCTCCAAAAATAGAATTTCTTTGCAAAATGTTAATGGGGGAAAAATTAAAAATATTAAATATTCTGAGTTTCATGAGAAAAAATGGATTTTTTTAGAATGAAATATGCCAAGAGATGATTATATTGGAAGATGATAAAAAAATTAGTCTGTTAGAAGTAAAGCAAGATAAACGCCGTATGAGATCCAAACGTAAAACTGAGGATCATGCAGCAATGGGAGGTGTTTTTGATAAATTTACCTTAGTTAATTTGAATAAAATCTTAAGTAAAGGAACCATCAAAGAATTTGTAGGAATAATCTCTGCAGGAAAGGAAGCTAACGTATATTTTGCTCTGGGAGAGAATAATGCTCCTTTGGCTGTAAAAATCTATAAAATTGATCCACAAAATACTAAGTGGATGAAAAATTATATTATCGGGGATCCACGTTTTAAAAAAATTGGAACATCAACCCATAAAATAATTTATACTTGGTGTAAAAAAGAATTCAAAAACTTGACGCAAATGAAAAGACATGACATTTTAGTCCCAACCCCTTTATTGAGTAGAGATAATATCCTATTAATGGAATTTATTGGAGAAAGTAATGGATCTCCTGCTAAACGACTTAAGGATATAGATGAATTAGAGAATCCAATTAAAGAAATGAATTTTATTTTAGATCAAATTAGTAAAATGTATCTAAACGCGCACTTAGTTCACGGAGATTTAAGTGAATATAATATTTTATATTACAAAGAAAAGCAAATAATTATAGATGTTTCTCAAGCAGTATCAATATATCATATCAACGCTCCTGT
>JAUWPK010000210.1 GCA_030611625.1 Promethearchaeum sp.
TAAATGTTTTGATATGAGCAATTTTTTTTTTACTTCTAATTGCATATAGCCCATGAATAACTCTAGGAATAGTTAATCTTAGTAATTCGTCTTCTGGGGTTGATTTTGGGGAATTGATTAATTTATTGATATTAGATTCAAAAGAAATCTTGTTTAAATCGTCTGAAATGTTCAATTCACTATAGCAAAGTAAAGAAGAAATTATTTCACAAAATCTTCCTGTATGTATTCCAATCTTATCAGGATCACCAAGTATATACGATTTTTTAATTTCAGAGTATTCTTCCTCAATTAAATCAATATAATTATCTGGAAAAGATTGTTTTAAAATAAAAAAAACAGAAGACATAGATTATTTACCCTCCAGTTTTATTGTGTAAAAATTTTTTGACTTCATTGATTTTTCCTTTATAAATTGTATATAATGCTTCATTTCCTTCCTTTCCTGCAGTTGAAAGTAAATTCTTTTCTCTTAATCTTTGTGCATGAATGGATACAGTTGAAAATGGTTCAAAATTATTTTCTTTAAGTATATCGTTTACTTCTCTTGTCCGAAATTTCAGTTTTTTTTTCACTTCAATTAGGTATAATGAAGTTGCAAGAAATTTTTCTTGTAAACCCGAATTACTTGTAATTTTATATTGTTCAAAATAAACGTCTAAAGGAAATTCCGCATCAAATTCCTCTTTTTCAATTACTACTTGCTTTTTGTTTATTTTTTTTTTTTTAATTTCCTCTGGCACGATAGAATTATATTGCTCATTAATCTCAGGTAATATTTTTTCATACATATAAAGAACAAATTCTTTATCGCCCTTTACTTCAAATTCCTTATTTCCTATTTTAAATTTGATATAACATTCATTGTAGTTTTTTTCCATTTGCTTATTCACCTTTTTTTTCTAATTGAAATTCATTTTCAACATATTTCATCCCTTTTAATGTAATTAGATATGTGTTATCTTTCTTATTTTTCATAATTAAACCATATTTTTGGAGAGAATTAATATGCTGATGAATATTGTTTGGTTCTTTAATTCTGATTTCATTATAAGCATCCAGAATTTCTTTTGAACCTTTAAACTCTTCTAAATTTTTATTTTTCATTAACCAGTATGCAATAACCATGATATTTTGATTATGGTTTTTTGGATCTTTTAGTAAGTAAAAATCTCGTATAGAATTTTTTTCAAGACTATGCAATTGTACGGACTTAAATCCTTCCTTAAGGACTGATTTCTGTTCAATCTTGAAATCTACTATTATTTTTTTATAAAAAGTTTCAATAAATTTTTCATTTCCCACTATTTCAAACTCTAAAGAGCTCTGCTTAACATGTAATCGGTAATATTCTCCCATCGAAAATTTCACTAAATTTATTTTGTTAATTAATATAAACCCGTCATAGTTTAAAAATGTTTTGAAACAATAAAAGACAATATATTAATTGGTTATTATATAATTTTTATATAAATGACTTTAAGGTTTTGAGGAAATTTCATATATTTGTTTATTCCTGTATAAAAAAAAAATTTTTGAGTATTATGAATTTCGTTAATCGTTTAAAAGGCTTTTATAAATATAAATTATTATGTAAGGTTAATAATAAAAATATAAACAAACTAAAACATAGTGATTCTATTTAGCAATTTTTACCTAAAAAATCTGGATTTATTTATAAAAAATAATGAAATTCCCAAAGAATTTGGTTTAATTGAAAAATTTTCCAACCAACCTATTGAATAATCAAGTTATTTTGGACGATGAGTTGTAACCTGGTAAAGTTCACCATTTGCTCCATCAAAAACCACACATCGATACTGTTGCTGATTTAAAATAAACTCCTGCATCTCCTGATTCGTGCTGTAAATTCTCGCACACTCTTGCCCCAATCGGAATAGCAACTTTAGCGAGGTCTGCTCACGAATCGACTTCATTAAAATGCTGGGCTGTTGATCCGAAATAATTGTGTCAATCCCGCGGGCGCGATACTCTAATAAATGGGGCTGGATTACATTGTTTATTGCTAGTTTACGCACATTCTCATCCGATTTTACATCTCCATCTATCGGTCTTTCAAAAATATCATGAGTCTCATCAAAAACAATAAGATTTTTCAGCTTTACATGCTCTAATTGATTGCGATCAGTCGTAAAAACATCAATTAATTACAACAGGGAACCGAACTAAACACCAGTTTTTTGTTTACAATAAAGATAAAATATCAAAAAAACTAAGTCAAGGTATGAACTGCATTCTTATATTCGGTCCACCCGCAGTCGGTAAAATGGTTGTGGGAATGGAGTTAGCTAGGAACAAACCTTTAATCATCCCATGTTAAAATGTAGTTGGTTCTGAGAAAAAAAAAATTATCCGCTATACGCTTTAGCGTTTTTTTTAGAGGTTAATAATGATTGATGGTTTACTTGTCGTCTTATTTCATTGTCATTTTGTTGATCAAGGATTTGTTGATCAAGGCGTTGATTTTCTTCTATTATCCATTGTGCTTGTGCTTGTGTCATATAATTCAACTCATAAATAAAAATAGTCAAACACCGAAAAACGGTTGTTTGTGATTATTTAAAATTAGAAAAATTATCTTAGTCTAATAAGTAAAAGATATCTATTAAAGTTTGCGAGATTTCTTCTTTTTTTCTCAAATATTATAATTTTTAAGGCAAAGAGGGTATTTTTTTAAACAAAATAATCTTTATATCTAAATCTAAAAACCAATTTCGATGATCCATACTTATAGTCCTATGATCACATTTTCTCTACTTTTGGTCAAAAATAAATAATAAATGATCCATTTCGCGATGATTCGCACGGGAAAGTCCGATTGTAGATCCTTCATCAAGCGGCTTCCAAAAAAATTTTTTTTTATAAGCCACCCACCACGCTATCACCTTCCCTATTCTGCAGGAGCTCGCCATTCACTCCATCCATCACCACGCATCGATACCGCTGCTGATCCATGATAAACTCCTGCAACTCGTGATTCGTGCTGTAAATTCTCGCACACTCTTGACCTAACCGGAATAATAACTTTAACGAGGTCTGCTCACGAATCGACTTCATTAAAATACTGGGCTGCTGATCCGAAATGATTGGGCCTATTCCACGGGAGCGATACTCTAACAAGTACGGTTGAATTATATTGTTTATTGCTTGTTTGCGCACATTCTCATCCGATTTTACATCTCCATCTATCGGTCTTTCAAAAATATCATGGGCCTCATCAAACACAATGAAGCAGAAGCGAACCGAAATAAACACCATTTTTTTGTTTACAATAAAGATAAAATATCAAAAAAACTAAGTCAAAGTATGAACTGCATCCTTATATTCGGCCCACCTGCAGTCGGCAAAATGGCGGTGGGAATGGAGTTAGCGCGCATTAGAAATTATAAATTGGTGCATAATCATTCCTTCATGGAAATTCTTATCCGATTGTTTGAATGGGGCTCAGACACTTTTTGTAACCTGGATGTGGAATTTTACTGGCGAGTATGCGAAGAATTGGCGAAAAGTGATATTCCTGGAGTTGTCCTAACCAAAGTGCGACTATTGGAAAAAACCCACGATAATGAATTTGTGGAAAAAACCTTGGACATTTTTCGGAATAATGGAGCGGAAATATTTCAAGTTGAACTATATGCGACTTTGGAGGAACGAAAACGACGGAATAACACCCCTCTGCGGTTGCGAGAGAAAGCATCTAAACGCGATTTGGATCAATCCGAAAAAAATATGTTAGTCTATGAAGATAAAAAAATCAACTCTCATCATGAACCCGGATTAATTGACCCGCACTATCTTAAAATCGATTCCACGAATAAATCGACTGAAGAAACAGTGCAATTAATAATCAAAAATTTGAACTTATAACTCATAGGAAAAAATTCTCTTTAATACTTCAGAAGGAATCTTAGACACTCCTACTTTTTCTCAAGAATCTCTCAAAATATTATTATTATTATTATTTCCCACTTAATATCTCCTTGACTAAGATGGTTAAATATATTCTATTTTCAATTCAGCAGAATAATCGAAATATCCACAGGATTTTGAACGAAATTTTCCCAGAATATATTAGAAAAATGCGCGCCGCGTTCATGCCATCGGAAATCGAGTCTGTGGTTAATATTAATTCAGCCATTTTGAATCACTATGTAACAATTGGATTTATTTAAAAATTCCGAGTATTATCAAATTGTCCCTATAAATCTGTTAAAGGTTTTAATAACAAGCGAAATATTTTGTTTGACTAACATGGGTATCACATAAATTCAACAATTTCTAAAGAAGCTATAAAGTTTTCCAAGAGCAGAATATATAAAAACGAGAATTATTTAATATTGCATGGTGAAACTAATGTGTGTAGAGAAAATTGACCAAAAAATAGCACAAATTAAACAGCTAAAAATCATCTGGACTGGATTTACTATCTTTAATTATGATGATTGCGAGGATAAATAATATTAGAAAGCTTGTAATTTCAATTAATGCATATGCTGACAGATCTATGAATCCAAAGGATATACTACCAATTTCTAAATACCACATTGCGAGGAGAGGTGCTGGTGATTCTGCAATCGACTGTATATTATTCCCCCATCCACTCGCAGCACCTTGTTGATCTAGTGGAGCTGCCTTCAATAATCTTATTTGATATAGAGGTTGTGCAAATGCATTTCCAATTGTTAAAATTGCCATGAATACAAAAAACATCCAATATTCTGTGAGAAAAGAATATATGAAACATGAAATATGAAATATGAAATATGAAAATAACAGGAGAAACATCGAAAAGTAAAATAGACTTTTACGGGAATATTTTTTATTAAATTTTCGCACTGCAATTCCCATTGTAAACACCATAAAAATACCATTAATCATCATCATTGCACCTATTTCTAATAAACCTGCTGCAAATTTCAAAGATAAAACGAATGGAAGAGAAGTGGATATAATAATGAAAGCAAAATGGTATTTATTCGAAACAGTCAGTAATGCAAAAAAATGGAATATGTGGACTGGTGAATCTCAAAAGCACTTGTGAAATTTTAAATACTATTTTAGCAACTTATCTTTCATTAAGATTTATTATGACCAACTAATCACCAAAATTATACTTTCTAATTAAAAAAATGGTGTTAAATTATGCAAAAAACTAAGAAGAAAAAAATAAAATCATTACTTTTTTGTTTCATATTTATTTTGATGACATTTTTTAATATGATGCAAGTCACCAAAGTCCAATCGTTTAATATCTTGGAAAAAAAATATACTTCTCCAAAAAATAGTGATAATTCTGATAATATATTTAATTTGATTAATTCGGGTTCTTTAACGAGTCAAAAGCAACGGATATTGCATAATATATTAGAACCAAATAATTTAAAAATAAATTTAGGGGGGTTCAGTACTAATTTATACCTTCAATGGCAAGATTTTCAATATATTTGCGATTATTGGAGTGCAATGGCTCCTGGCTGGATTGATTCAAGATATCAGTATAAATGGTTGAAAGGAAATGGAATAAAACTTAGTGGTACGTTTTTCCCTATGGCATCTAATTCCCCTTTGGAGTTTTATTATAATGAATCCTTTAGATCTACTAGATTTGCTCAAATGAATTCGGATTTAGGAGATGTAACTTGGATTGATTTTTTGAGTCGAATTACACTAGGTGATGAAGTTCCAGCTTCAAGTTTTAATTGGTGTTCATTTTTTTCTCCATCAGATCAATGGCCTTCGGATGTAATAAAGTATAACCAAACATATCATGATGAAACAGGATTTTGGATGAAAGGTTTGGATGTAATGAATCGAAGTGAATCATTTTGTTTTCAAAATTGGATTGAAAATCGAACAGCTACTGCGATGAATTTATGCTATGATTGGTTTAAAAATAAAAATTCAAATTGGGAGGTTGGTTGGAATACAATGGCATGGCCTGGATTAGAACCTTTATTAATTAAATCTGATTGGAGAATTAGTGGGTGCTATGATACAAGATTTAGAGACATATATTCCCAACTTAGATACTATGATGTTAATTTTCCAAATGATAAATTAATCGGTTTATCATGGGGAAATCCTTATTGGGAAGGAGGTAAAGATTTAGTGGGTGATGATTTAGAATCAAATTTTTGGGCAGGATATTTTGCAGGTGCAGATGAATTAATTCAATTTCATTATAATTGGTTAAATTGGGATGAACTTTCGATTAAAACATGGGAACGATTGAAAAAATTATATCACACTGCCCGTAGTATGCCTATATGGAATGCATCACCTACAATTCTTGAACTATCTGATGAACGAGGGTTACCTAAACCAGAAGCTGCTGGATTAGTTGAATATGATGTCACGACTCAATTAATATTAAATAATACCAATTTTGATTTGTCTAAATATCGTGTAATTGTAATAAGAGATCAAATGAATATATGGGATGGGATAGTTGAAAAATTAAATCAATTTGTTAGAACTGGGGGGTCCATTATATTGGTAGGTCGTTCCTTAGGATGGTTGAATGAATATGGGGAACAAAGAAATAATTTATTTGAATTTGAGCAAGCGGGTGGCGGTTATAACATTGCATACGAAGAATACTATTCTCCCTTTACGCTTTCATTTAATGGTACAAACCAATTAGACTTTGAAGAGAGCCCTAGAAATTTGTAA
>JAUWPK010000005.1 GCA_030611625.1 Promethearchaeum sp.
TTCATAAACATACCCTTAAAACAAATCTGCAAACAGGATACGTTATTTATTAGTTAAATCAATGTTTAGCTATAGTTAATATTCATTACATTGATATCAAAGAATTGAAAAAGAGTTAAAAAAGAATAAAGTTAATTTCAACACATGACTGAAAATAATAACTTAAATGAAGTAGAACACAATGAAGAAGATTTACAGCTAGATAATAAAAAAACGATATTATCATGGTCTTTTTATGATTGGGCAAATTCTGCATTTGCTACTACGGTAATGGCTGGTTTTTTTCCATTATTTTTTGACGGGTATTGGGCAACAGGGGATGCGAATGCATTATATATTTTAGGTCTAAGTAATTCAATAGCATCAATTATTGTTGCAATACTAGCACCATTTCTTGGAGCTATAGCGGATAGAATGTCTGGAAAGAAGAAATTTTTATTCACATTTGCAATATTAGGTATTTTAACCACTGGAGGTTTGAATTTTGTTGCGGTTGGACTTTGGCAATACGCTGTTGTACTTTACATCTTAGGAACAATTGGATTTTCTGGAGCAAACATATTTTATGATGCACTTTTACCATCTGTAGCTTCAGAAAAAAAAATAGATTATGTATCATCTTTGGGTTTTAGTTTAGGCTATATTGGTGGTGGATTGTTATTTGTGCTGAATGTTTTATGGTATATGTTCCCAGATGTGTTTGGATTTGCTGATTCAAATGTAGCGATTAAATTTTCTTTTCTTTCAGTTGCAATTTGGTGGGCTCTTTTCTCTATTCCAATTATTATTTTTGTCAAAGAACCTAAATCTGAAGAAAAAATACCTTTTGGTAAAGCAATTAGTGAAGGTTTGAAACAGTTAGCAGATACTTTCCGTGATATTAAACATTTAAAGTATGTTGGACTATTTTTATTAGGTTATTGGTTTTACATTGATGGAGTTGACACAATAATCAGAATGGCTGTTGCTTATGGTACAGAACTTGGTTTTGCAGGAGAATCATTAATAATTGCGTTATTACTGGTTCAATTCGTAGCTTTCCCAGGAACTTTACTTTATAACCTTTTTGCTAAAAAAATTGGAGTCAAAAAGGCAATTCTAGTCGCAATCATTGCTTATGGATGTATAACTCTATTAGGAGTATTTATGTCTCAAGAATGGCATTTTTATGTATTAGCATTTCTCATAGGTTGTTTCCAAGGAGGAATACAAGCATTAAGTAGAAGTTTATATTCTCGACTTATTCCAAAAGCAAAAGCTGCACAATTTTATGGCTTTTTCAATATGTTAGGAAAATTTGCTGCCGTAATAGGTCCTGCACTAATGGGATATATATCTCTTGTAACTGGTAATCCACGTCTTGGAATTCTTTCTGTTTTATCCTTATTCATTATTGGAGGAGTAATCCTCAAGTTTGTAGATATTGAAAAAGGCGAAAAGATGGCTGAAGAATTTTGAATAAATTGATTTTATAATTATTTTTTTTTAATTACTTCTTTTTCTATTTTTCTTTCAATGTTATTACTTTTTCTATTTTTTATTAATTTGGTTAAGGGGTTTTCTTTAAATGCTATAGAAAATTTATTACATTAACTCAATTAAGAAATTTGTTCTAAAAGGTTTTAAAATTTGGCAGTTTTTATTAAAAGAAAAAAATTCCTTGCACTTGAAGAAAATCGAAGCCAATCAGCTTATCTCTATGATAGTTTGTCCCAAGAATTAAAGAGAATTAACTTGGAATTAAGAAATCTTGCATATCAGATTAACTTCTTTGGAGTCACAGACGAACTTATAGAAGAAAAGAAAGAATTTCTGATATTAAAAATTTGGTTAAAACAAGAAATTGACGAAATTTCTCAAACAATTCTAAAATACAACTAATTATTGTTAATTTTTACTTATAGATCCAAAAAACAAAATTAAATAATTTTGATAGTTTACTTGAAATAATGTTCCTTTTCATTCTACAACCTGATGAACCAACTTTCAGTCCTTTAACTTGGTATTTATTTCTAGGATTAATTATTTTATGGTTTATCTTTACTAAATTTAAATCACGGTTTTCAAAAAAGATATGTTGGATCTTAGGAAGTATAATTATCGCTGTAGGGATATTCTTTTCAATCTATAGGATTGAAGATGTCTCAATTTTGTTTGGTGTGCTTGTTATATTTTTCGGCATCACAATTATGCCTATGAGACATGTTCTTGTAAAATTTAAGAACAAAATTATTAAACCAAATCCTAAGCCATCAAAAGATGATCATAATAAATCTGATTCCAATTATACTCAAGTAAAATCTGAGGAATATATCTTAAAAGGAAAAGAATATAAAAATAAACAAAAATATCAAAAAGCAATCGATTCATTTGTTCGAGCATTAAAAGTTAATCCGAATTCTGCTGAATCATGGTATGAATTAGGACTTATTAATTTTGTTAGAAATCGAATCCCAGAATCGTTGATTTGCTATGAAAGGGCTATTGATATTAAACCTGCCTATACTGAAGCTATTGAGAAATATAAAGAGGCAGAACAGATTCTCAAAGATTCTGGAAAAGAACAAGAACAAAAATAATCCAATATGTAGTAATTTTTTTTTTATAATTCATTTTACTCTCAATTTAATAAAACCCAAAGCTTTATCTCTCAAACAAAACTCCCCAAAAAATGTGATCTTTACTATGCAAATATCATCAACGAACAATAATCATACATTAAAAAAAGAAAATAATTCAGAATTCCGCTCTTATAGGTTTTTTCCCCTCTTTGCGATGTGTTTTCTGAGAACTTTCTTCTATGCGATTTATTCTCTAGCTCTCCCCAACATACTAATTTTCGAGTATGAATTTTCTGCAGGGCTTGTGGGTATAATTTCATCAGTTGGGGCCATTGCTTATATCATGGGGCCATTTTTTGGTAGAAAAGTAACCGAAAAATTTGGAATTAAAAAAACCCTCATTTATTCTCAAACAATTGGTGTAATTGCTATTATAATTTCGATTATTTCTATTGATCCAGCAGTATTAATAATAATGCGGGCTATTGACGGATTTTTAACGGGATTTTTCTGGCCTAATGCATTTAATTTAATCACATCTTGGGAGAAAAGCTGTAAAAGAGATAAAAAAATAAATTTCCTTAGATATTTTAATTTTTCATGGAATTTCGGATTAATTGGAGGATTCCTTGCTGGATATATTATTGTACTATTTTTGGGACAGGATTATATTGCATTGATTGTTTCAGCATTTTTTGCCAGTTTAATTATTCCGAGTGCTTTTTTCCTCGAATCATCTGAAGAATTTGAAGTCTTGGAAGACCAAGCAGTAGTCTTTCAAGATTTAAAACTTCGCACTAAAATTATCTCGGATACTTCTTCATCTCAAATTAAAACCTCCATTTCGGAATCAGCGGATTTAGCAATAAATAAAGATTCCATGAAAACGGTTCCAATTATTATGGCTTGGGGAGGCATTTTATTATACGCATCCACAAAATCAATTTTTAGATTTACAATACCATATTTCTTTAAATTTGCAGAAATGGATTCCTATTGGGTGTATATTGTTGTGTTATTCCAACAGGTTTTTCAAATAATAGGGCTTTCAATAATTCAAAAATTTAAAAAACAGCGTTTTGGATACTTTATTGGAGTTTTCATTTTAATTGGGTTCACTTTTAGCTTCCTATTTTCACCTTCAATTTTGGTAATATCCCTTATCAATATCATTGCAGGATTATTGATTGGGTTAGTTCAAGGTGTAACCCAGCGAATTGTTTTAGATCACAGCAAATCTTCAGGATCCCGCAGGTATACAATGATAAATGAGATGTTTATGGGAGTATCGTTCGGAATTATTCCCTTTATTGCAGGATTTTTGACCGAAATCAATATCATTTATGATTTCGTATTCCTCTCTGTGGAATTAATAATTTTAGCAGTAATAGTTATTATTAGTCATCAAAAACACGTTAATTCGCCTAATTCTGAATGATTTTTCAATTTCTTTTTATTTATTATTTTATTTCTTAAATGAATAAAAAGCCTTTATTAATGCGTCTCCTGTAAGAACCTCATCACAAACTATTTCTTCAATACCAATTCTTTGTAAATGCTTTATATTTTCTCTATGACGCAGGTTCACACAGATATTTATGCTTTTATTAAGAGATTGAATTGTCATTGCAATTAATACAGCAGCAGAGTCATCTTCCAGAACAATTAAAACTTGTTCCGCTTTTTTAATGCCTGCATTGATCAAAAAATTTTCTTGTTCAGGATCCCCTCTGATTAATACAACAATGTCAGGAAGATCTAGAGGTCTTTCTTGGATATTCGCAACAAGAACATAATTATGATGGACACCTAATCCACCTGGCAAATTCTCAAGAAAATGACGCATTTTCTGACTCCATCCTATCAAAACAACATGTTTTTCAAAATTAACCATTTTTTTCCCCACATTTTTTTTCCACATTTTTACGTATACATATTCAACAAAGATTAAAGATATCCCCAAACCAATCCACATAAGAATAGTGGTTGCATACCACAAAAAAGGAGTTTTCGGAGGAACTAAACCTGTTCCCGTATTTGTTAAAGTATCAGTCGCCCAATATAGCCCTAAATGAAAGTCTACTCCATCATAATATGAATATAATGCCCCAAGAATAATATTCAAAAGTATTATAACAATAATTACCTTAATCATCCGACTTGTAACGAGAAATTTAAGAGAAATAACAATTTTATCAAAGAAGCGGGTTTTTTGAGAATTTTTCTTGTTCATTTTTAATTCAATTATTCAATTTATTCAATTTATTCAATTTCCCAAGAATAATCAATTCCTTGGTCAGATATTTTGATTTTATTATTAATTAAAAGATCTCGGATCTGATCTGCGAGTTCAAATTTTTTAGCACTCTTAACCTCTTTTCTAAAATCCAGAATCGTATTGGTTAATTTTTCAAAGCGGTCTTTCCAAATAGAGCCAGATTCTTCTTGATCTTCTTTAACTTGAGGATTAATAAAACCTAAAAAGCTATCAATGCCATCTAAGAATTCAATTAGATCCTCTTTAATTTTATTTGATATTTGATTTTTCTTGATAAAAATGTTCTTATTAAAGTAATTTATCAGAGAAAATAAATACCCCATTGCTTTCGGGCTATTAAAATCTGTATCCATAGCATCAAGGAATTGTTTTTTTAGTTCTTCAATTTGATTTTTATGTTCTGAAATTCCCTTTACAGAACCACTTTTCCCTTTAGCTACAGAATATTCATTTAAATTTTTATAGAATCTTTGAATCTTCTTTAAACTTAGAAGAGTTTGATCCATTTTATCCATACTAAAATTGATAGGTCTCTGATAATAAGAATTAATTAAATAATACCGTAAAAACACACCCGAGTGATTTTTTAACATATCCATTAAGGAGATGAAATTTCCTAATGATTTTGACATTTTGGTATCATCAATATTTAGAAATCCGTTATGCATCCAATAATTCACAAATGTTTTACCAGTCACGCTTTCTGACTGTGCAATCTCATTTTGATGATGTGGACGCTTTAGATCTTTTCCTCCTCCATGAATATCTATTGTTTTTCCAAGGTATTTCATAGCCATAACACTACATTCAATATGCCAACCTGGACGCCCTTTTCCCCATGGTGATTTCCAAGAAGGTTCACCAGGTTTTTCTTTTTTCCATAGGACAAAATCTTCTATATTTTTCTTATCTTTCGCAAAATCGGATTGAGTAAATTGATCATCTTCTGAATCTTGTTCGGAGATTTCCTTTTTCTGGAATAATCCTTTATAATTCTCCATTTTACTCGTATCGAAATAAACACTTCCTTGAGATTCGTATGTAAATCCCTTTTCATCCAACTTTTTAATAAATTTGATCATATCAGGAATTTCATCGGTTGCTCTTGGCTTTACTGTCGGAGATTTAATAAATAACGCTCTTTGCATCTCTTCATAAAGTGCAATGCTCTCTTGTGCTAACTTATATATTGAAATACCTCGTTCATTAGCCCGATTTATCATATTATCATCTACATCGGTATAATTCATTACATATTTGACGCGATATCCTTTGTACTCAAAATATTTGCGAATCAAATCGAAAGCGACTGCTGAACGAGCATGGCCTAAATGTGGAGAATCATAAACAGTTACTCCACAAACGTACATAGTAACCACTCCTTCCTTAATCGGTTTAAATTCTTCCAGTTTGTTTTTTAAATCGTTGAATATTTTAATCATAGCAATATCTTCAAAAAACTAATTAAAAAAATAAAATTTGCGATTTCAACATTTGAAAATGAAATTTTTGAACTCTTGAATTACTAATTTTTCTGGAGATTTAGTTTCTTTTGGTTCTTTTTAAGTCGTTCAATTTCTGTTTTTAATTCAGCAATTCTTTTATCCTGTTCAATCAGAGCCGAGAGGAAAACATTTTCAGACAGTAACATACGTGCAGCAAGTGAACCAGCATCTGAATGCATTCTGGCATAACGCATTACATTGTCAAAATACTCCCGATCTTCAATTCTTAACCCGCGTCTGTAGTTTGTCCATGAATTTATCTCTTGATCAAGTGCAATCCGAAATGATGGTAAAGTTCTTCCCATTTTAATCTAATATCGATAGAAATAATAATATTTAAAACAAAATAGGCCGCTGGATTTTTAGACTAACCAGCTAATCTTGCTAAAATTAAGAAAAAGCCAAGGGAGGGACTTGAACCCACGATAACCCGCTCTGCAGGCGAGCACCTTAGCCACTTGGTTACCTTGGCGTGGTAATAATGATAAGTACTTATTATTTACAATGGTCAAATGAAAAATAAGTTTTCGATTTTACGTTCCACCTTATTTGATACCTACATAATACGCACATATATTTCTGATGATATCAAATTTCATTACGATAATATCTGAATAATAAATAATGTCTACTTTTCAAATTCAATATTTGGCAAGAATCAATAAATTGCAATCTCTACAGCAAAAAGTTGCATATTTTGAAAAAACATTGGATCAATATCGAAAAACTTTGGAGGTTTTCAAGGAATATATTGAGTTTGTTAAAACTTTCAATGAGCCGAAAAGTTTAATCAATGGATTGATTCGAATGGCCAAATATTGTGAAAGAATGGACGATCGCTTACTTTCTGGCGATTTATATAAGGATGCGTTGAATTTGATGCGTACTTTTAAGTTAGGAAATTCACAACATATCCAAAATTTACGGAATAAAATAGAATCCTTACATTATTATTCATTTTAATCACAATTTTCATTTTCTTCACTTTTTTTTTTTCTTTTATCTTTTTTTTCTCAATTATTTTCAAAAGGAATTAAAAAATTTATAAATAAATAAAAAAATTTTCAGTAGGAATAAAAATCCCCACTGAGGATATTACTTGTTTAAGCTAAATAGCTTCACTATGTTAATTTCTAAAGTGATACCGGTAATGATGTCCAAGGGTAACTCCGAATTTGTAGTCTGTTAGTCCGAAATCTTGTGTAGTGCTAACAATTAAAACTATTGAATCCCAATCTTCTCTTATTAATGTTTCAATATAAGAATTATATTCATCTAATCCAAGATCCATAATTTCATACTCCAAACCTTTTATTGCGACAAGAGTTACCATGTATGAGGCATCATATACCACATCTTTATACAATTCAAGAGTAGTTCCACCAACTGCAGCATCAAAAATATACCAACCTGAATAAGTGAATGCCCAATCAGTCATATATCTAAATCCTAGTAAAACATCTTGTCCTGCGTAAGCTGAGAGATCAAAGGTGATATCTAGTACTTCTCCTACATATTCAGTGATTCCTGGAAGATTATCAATTATATCTGGATGTGCTTCAGGATCATGATCATAGGTTGTATATTCATTCTCAAGAGAAGTCCATGTTGCCCCATCATCAGTAGATACTTGAACAAATGCAAAGTCCCAGTAGTCTTCAATGTCCCAATATGTATTCATATATAATGTTGGATCTTCGGGATCTACATATGCATTACCAACAAGCAATGTATTCATTAAATCTCCTTCCCCAGTATACCATCCATCTTCAGTTTGTCTCCATCCATAGGTAACAGTTTCATCACCATCAAAGAATATTTGACTCCATGAAGGTCTCCAATTTTCATAATACAAGTAATCAGAACCATAAGGTCCTATCATTGAAACGCCAGTATCATATCCTAAGATAGTGGTTGTTGTTCCCAAATCAGTTCCAGATATTATATGAGGAGATACCTTAACATCATTGAGAAAAATTGGATCCGCTTCATTGAAATCAATGGAGTGATAATTGTATGCCCCATCACCTGAATGAATTAAGTTCGCAATTCTCCAGTTATGGTATGCATCATCAAAGGTGTCTGTATATCCAAAATATGCTAATGCAGCGTTAACTCCTTCAACTCCCGGAATTCCAGCTTGAACAAAGTGGCTTATAAGTGCAGCACCACCATATTGATCACTTAAATAAATCGTCCATGCCATTGCGGCACCATAATCTGCTAAAATATTAATATCACCTTGATCACCCCAATCTGTTAATGAGTTGTCTGGTGTAGCCAAATAACTATTAATTGCACCCCAATCAATAGGATATCCACAGAGTGGTTCTGCATACATTGAACATCCTTCATTCATGAATAGATCATCGTCTGGATTGTAGTCATCATGAATCAAATGTTGATATTCGTGAGCAATAATACTTTCATAAAGGTTTGTTCGCTTTGCGTCATCTCCGACTCGATTTAACCAGTCATGAGAATCAATAGTTATTATATTTCTATCAATATATGCTTCAAAACTTGGAGAATAAAATCCAGCAATGTAATATGGATATTCTGGATTATAATATGCTTCATCTCTCACATTTGAAACCATAATTATATTTTTCCCATTTTCTTCGTAATAATAACCTGGTGGTACATATCCCCAAGCTGATAATAAAGAATTACTACCATCATGAAAATCGGGAGTTCCAAAATATTGAGTATCTATTGGATAGATGTTGTTATCAAACTCATCCAATAAATAACTTACGTGTTCATCGGTAATAATCGGAGTTTCTCGAGGATCTCCTTCAGGGTAGCTCAGGTCTTCTTGAACCCATACTTCAGCTACGTCTCCTACCGCTCGGCATTCATAATAAGTAAAGAAATATTCTCCGTTATAATTATCCAAAGCTAAAGCCATTATGAAATCTCCAACAGAAGCAGCGCTTCTTACTCCTCCAGAGCTATAACTGGATGAAACAAGAGGTACATCTGATGATATTCCATAATTAGCATCTCTAAATTTTGCATCCAATTTTATTGGTTCATAATCTGGAAATTCAGATTTTGAAGTTGCATTGGAAACATAGATTAAAGACATTGCAAAGATATTTAGAACCAACATTGCAATTATCGATATTGTTACTTTTTTTTTCATTTTTATCACACATAATTAATCTCAAATAACTCTGAATAAATCTAAATATCTCCGATTTAATTCCCCCAAATTAGATGAAACTAATTTTTATCTGTCAATTTTTGTCATATTTCTTAAGAACTTTCCAAATAAGTTCACAAATAATGTAAAAATTCACCGATATAAGGTAATCATGAATTATGTTTATAATAATTTCGGTTCTTTTATATAATTAAAAAAAAAACCAAAAAAATTAATTGGAAATTTTTTAATTGGAATGGATCTAAACAAAAATTGCGTATTTCTTCTTGAATTTCCTTTTTCAATCGATCAATCGCACGATACATTTATATTTTTACAAAATTAGTACTACTCAATGGCGATATTTACTGATGCACAACTGATAATATTTCTCTATAGTTTTTGGCTTCCGGCTCAATTTGTACATATGATTGCATTTATAATAGCAAACAAAGATGATATTTATCTTGATTGGAAGATCTTTTATTTGGGTGATTTGGGTTCATGGGGATTGTTATGTGGCGTTACCGCTTTACTAATATACATTATACCCGCCACACCGCATTGGGTAATTTATTTATATTATGTGTTTCACATCTTTGTATTAAGCACAATGTTGACAGATGTATCTATGTCTCAAGAAACAATCTCGATCGCTAATTTAAAAGCAATTATTGTAGAAACTCTTGTGGAATCAATTTTAATCCCATGGGGAGCAGGAATAGTTATTGGTTCGGGTGTTGCTTTACTTGTTCATTTTGTCTGATTAAAAACGATTTATTTAAAAATTCTTATTTTTTCTTCCTTTTCATCATCATGCTCATGAAATTTCATCAATTGTGGAACTTCATCTGATTCTAAATTTCCCATTTTAAGCCATTTTTTAGTTTCCTCATACGCTCTTGTAATTAATTCACTAGATTTTGAAAAATCATTAGATCTAACTTTTACAGGGCAAGGAGGGGGAATAATTTTTATTTTTGCTTGATTTTTATACATTTCAACATCTGTTGCCAATTTCTGATGTTGCATGTAACTGTAAGAGGTTAATACCATTTCAATTACATTAGAAGGTTCATCTCGCCGATCACAAGTATATCCTGTTGGAAGAACAATAACCTTAGTTGCACCGAATCTTATGGCTGTTGATATTGGGTTATTATTTAAAACGCCCCAATCTACAAGAGTATGTTTCCCTATTTCTACAGGCGGGAAAATCATTGGAATTGCTGCACTCGCAAGGAGTTTAGGAATAATTTCTCCAGAAGAAAATATTACTTCTTCACCGTTTAGGATATCGGTGGCAACCACATGGACAGGAATTTTTGTATCCTCTAAATTTTTACATGGAATGACTTCTAATAAAATTTTCTCCAAACCAGATGGATCGATAATGAAATTATTCTTTTTAGCAATTCGTCTTATGCTCTTAATGGGAGAAAAAGGAAAAATATCTCTAGTTTTTATTGATCGCCAAATTTCTTCTAATTTTTGAACTCCATCTAAATCTGGATTGAATGCGTAATATATCGCATTCAAAGCACCGACAGAAGTTCCCACTACAAAATCAGCAGTTATTCCGTGCTCAATCAATGCTTTTAACATTCCAACTTCCATACTACCAAGACTAGCACCGCCTGAAAATACAAAAGCAATTTTTTCATCCATAATTTGATTTGTTAATTTCGGCTTATTTATTCTACTGATATGAAATATTTGAAAATATGAGCAAAATATGTAATTTTAAAAAGTATTTTAGAAAAAAAGGGTAAAAACTAAAAAAAAAATTATTCTTCCAATTCTTCTCGAACTAACTCGGTAAGAGTTCGGAATTTAACTGCGTCAGGTAATGGACCAATAATCTTCAATTCTCCAGACATATATGCAGATGTGGCATCAATTTCCCCTGTAAACACTCCTGCAGCAGTCTCCCCCGTCATTTCTAATGTGACATCTCCATCATCGGCATCGCCTTTGCCTGAAGTAAATTTACCACCTTCGATTTTTAACCAAAAATTATCGGTATCACTAAGTTTAATTAACAATTTACGGTTCCAGCCTTCCACTTCTTCTTGCACATCTTCGGATTCATTACTAACTCCTAAGAATAAAATTAAATAATCTTCTAAATCAGCAATACCAAAACTTCCGGATTCAATCTTGTCCATTATAGCTTCTTTATCTACCATTTTTTGTTGACCTCTTATAATACTCCAGATAAGTAGTTTCTATCTAAATTTAACTAATAAATGGATTACATTACAAAATTTGCAATATATTTTAAACATTTTGTGATTTTTTATTTACAATTATTTAAAGTCGGCTCAAAATTGGACCAAATTCAAAATTTTCTAAATCAAAACACATTTCTTCATGATAATGATAATGATTGGTATCCACTAATTTAATTAGTGTATCCACTAATCTATATTTAGAGTGATAATAAAATGATATTTAATAGTTTTCTTGACGGTTTTGTCAACATTTTTGCAGACTCAGCTGCAATTATGCTTGTCATATGCGGTTTAATGGCTTTAGTATGGTTCTTTTATGAAGGAATTAGGCGTGGGTGGGTTAAGCCTAAAGGAGAAGAATGGGAACGTGATAAAGTATCCCGTTCTTTGAAGATTATTATCGGTTTGGGAATAATATTAGGAGTGATCACGTTAGTTACTGGAATTGTAACCATGGTAATGGATATTCCACCAAGCTTTGCCTATCGAGACAATCCAACAGCAGATGTTAACGATCACTTTGACTGGTTGACAAGCATTGCTCTAATAGTAATGGGAATTGCAATGTTTCTAAAACCTCTTGAGGATTTGCCCTTAGCGGCTTTATTAGGTTTAGCGGCTGGTGCTGCGGCAGCTCTTTTAGTTGCGTTGATTCTTCCAGCGAATTTCATCGAAGCAGCTAATGGATATGTCAATATGAAATGGATCCTATTTGCACTCTTTGCAATAGTTGCGACGATAGTTGGAGTTGCGATTAAATTTTGGTTATCAAGCATTGAAGCAATATCCAAGTTTATTTCTTGGCCACCAATGGCATTGATCACCGCAGCTTTCTGCTTAGTTCAAGGTTTTATGGTTTGGATTGGCGGTCACACGTTGATAACATTAGGGTAAAAAAATTAAAAAAAAAATTTGATTTACTGGCTCTAGTCTGAGCTACTAATTTTTTTATTAGGGACGACAAAAATCTTAATTTCTCACGATTTTGGTTTATAATATCCCTTTTTTTCATTCTTCCTGATATCTACTCTTTGATAGCTGCACAAAACTTGGTGAAAGCGGAATTTTAACATTTTTTTTTTGCCAGTATGAAGTAATTTATGTTTTGAGAAAGATTTGAAATACACTTCAAAAGTTAAAAAGAGATTTAATTATTATAATAACAAAAAATTCAAGAAGGATGTTTCATTAGAATAACTGACAAAGGAAATTCTAATATAATTTCTCCCATGAGGAAAAAATACATGAAACACCCTAAATTAAATAAATTCTCGAATGTATTAAAAAGTTCTTGTTTAAGTGGTAATACAATCATCAATCCCAACTTAATTTTGAATAAAACTTTCATTAAAAGAATCGTAATCAACTTAAAATTAGATGATTTTTCATATAATCAAATTCAACGTATATTTAAACAAAATTTCGGTCTTTCCGTGAATAAACAGTTTATAGCAGATATTTTAAGAGAAGCAGGAGTGCGGGCTCGGCATCTAAATGGATTATACGATGCCATGGTTAAACCGCGGATTAAAATTCTTGAAATTGATGAAATATTTCAAGGACGATCGAATGTGTTCATAGGAACTGCGGATAAAAGATCCAGATATCTTTTACAATTCAAACCACTTAAAAATAGACAAATCCCTGAATTAAAAAGGATTTTGACTCCACTTTTAGAGCATCTAGATTCGCCTGAATTAATTGTTACAGATGGTCTGAAAGCCTATAAGACTGTTATACCCGAGGTTTTCGATTCTATTCCACATTTGTTTTGTCATGTGCATGCTTTAAGAGTTATTTTAAGAGAACAAGATTTCTATAATACCGCTGCGAATAGAGCGCTCCATAAAATTGGAAAACCAAAGAAACAACTTAGTATCAATAGAAAAACGTTATATAATAAACGACGGAAACTAAAACGTTATGAATTAAATCTTTCACGACTAATTCATGTCCGGGACAATTACTATCGGGACCATGGAATTAGACACTACTCAAAAAAAATTGAATGGACACCAAAATTGCTCTACTTTAAAGAAAAGCTAAATTTTTATAGAACAATGATAAAATATATCAAGATTTCCATTAAAACTAAAAAAACGAAAATAATTAAGCTGAAAAAGCAACTTGAGTCTCTTTTCCTAGAATATCGTCAGAAGCAACAGATCAGCTTGCAAGCAGGAAGATTAGTTGGAATGTTCAAACGACTATTATCATGTAGAAATGATTCATTTTGTGTTAACAGAAATAATTTTGAAATGGTTCTTGAAAAATCATCACATCCGCTTGCCCATAAGATTAAAAAGTTCATGAAAACTAACAAAGCATTATTTGTTACAAAAACACCAGAACTAGAGAAAATCATCAAGTATGCGGAACATAATACAAATATTATAGAAGGAATCTTTGGAGAATGCCGACCAATTTTGAATAAAATAAGAAATCTAAAAAATACAGATGTTTCTTTTGCTTTTCTGGAAATATGGCGATTAAAACACAATCTCTCCCGACTATTTACCGGAATCCATAACCATGAATGCCCTTTAGAACGGTGCAATATTCATTCACGTTATAAAACATATTTAGATGCGCTCTATCCAATGAATGAAGCACAAACTGAAGAGTTTAAAACGGTTGATAATAAGTGGCAAAAATATAATATTCTGGGAAAAATGATTATTTGTCCCAATATCCATAATTTAAATCGAAATCCACTCAAACTTAAAAACCAAATAAAGTATGTAGGTAATTATGGATAATTTATGATGTAAAAAGAAAAAAACATACTCTAGTTTATTTGACTAGAGCCGATTTACTCTTTTTTATTTTCTTTTCCTATATTTTCTTTTTAATGTTTTTAGAATTTCCAAAGAAATAAAGCGTTTTTAGTCACTATAAATTGAAGAGATCAAATAAAATGATTGATATGTTGACTAAACTATTGGGTGACAACATAAGAATAAAATTAAAAAAAAATTAAAAAAAAATAGTAGAATTTCTATGAAATTCTATTATTTGCGTTTCTTGATAAGAAATGTAGCTGTTCCTAAGAGCGCAATCAGTAAGAGACCAATTGAATATCCAGGAATTCCACCAGATTCTTTAGTTACTGAAACAATTACAGTATCTGATACTGAATCACCTAATCCATCATTAACAGTGATAACAACTTCATAATCTCCAATTTCCCATCCAGTTACATCAAATGTAATCGCAGTTCCAGAAACCCATGTTCCTGTTTCTTCTTCTGTTCCATTGACTGAAATCGAATAGGTTAAACTATCACCAACTGTAGAATCAGTTGCTGTCCAGCTTATGGATTGATCAGTTTCTTCGAAAACATATGTCACATCATTTGGTGATGTAATTGTTGGTATTGCATTTGTGGATGTTATAACTACTGTGTCAGTACTTTCATGACCAACAGAATCAACAACAGTCATTGTTATAGTATTTTCTCCTAAAACTGTAGGAGTAAATGTATAACTAACAGTCCCATCTTCTTCAAGTGAACCTGTATCCAATTCAGTTGTTCCGAGAGAAATAGTATAATCAAAACTTACTGAATCTGAAATATTCCATGCTAAATCAATTGATTGACCATATGCGAATGATGCATCTTCAGGTACAGCATCAAAAACAGGATCGCTGGTATCATAAATAAAGCGGGTATTTATGGTGTGATCAAAGTTCCAGCCTGCACTTGTGGTTGTAACCAAATAGGTTCCATCGTCGGCAGCAAGGGTACTCATATCCACTTCCATTAAATCGCCTGGATAGGCGGTTTCGGAATACATCTCATCATAGAGTATGGCAAAGAACATATCGAACTCGACATCTGTGCCTGGACCATCAAACCATTCAACAACAATTTCATAATATCCAGTAGATGGGATATATCCTTCAAAGTGTTCTGGCTTGGAGCTTGTTGCTGCTGCTGCACCAAAGATACAGGAATCGAAATCATAAGGATCACCTGCATGAATTAAGAGAAAGTCAAAGTCAGAACTATCATCCCAATCCAATGTTCCTGTGACATAATCACCTGCTTCTAAATATACCACTTCCGTGTATTCGACATGCATCGATCCGGTATATGGATATAAATCAGCTGCAGCTAACACTTCAGTATGTTCTACAATGAATGCAGGGGTAACTGTTAGTGTATTGTTGTATCCAGCATTGCTGAATTCTGGAATCGGATTCCCAGATACAATATCCCATTGCGCTGAGTACAAATCACTAGTGACTGGTAAACCCATATATTCGACATCATCAGGAACTGATATGGTGACACCCGGTTCAGTAAATACATCGATGGTATCATTGAGATAGGTAACCTTCAATGTAAAGTTCTCCAATGGCACCGTATCGACCGTTGGATTTAACGTCGTGGAATGCACAATAACTGTCCACAAGTCGGTAACCCATGGTAGACCAATCAATAAACGTTGCTTGGTGGGAGGGGAATTGAGTTCGGAAATATATTGACCACCGTTCGTTAAATAGTCAGTATAATCAATTATCCAGCCGTCATTGTCCATTAACCACATGTTCATTTCAGATCCAGAATTGACCCATTCGAGTTCTAACGCAATGGTATTCATAGCACTGGAATTTTCGACGTAGAAATCATAGAATCGCCAATCACCCGTTTCTGGGCGCCAGTTCCAATCAGCACAACCGTATAACCCGTTATCATTGGGTCGCCCGGTAAACGAGCCGTCACTGAGATAGGTCCATCCGTCCACATTGTATTCTTCTACAAAACCTGCTACACTGTAACCGTATGGGACTAAGATTTGATTTGTATCGGTGCTATTCATGATAATATATCCTTCATAATGGCCAGGAACGGCAGCAGGATCTACATCAATCGTCACGTTGAAAGTACCCGGACCATCTCCTATCAAACTGACTTGTGGATCGACTGTGCGAGTAAAAGCCCGAACAGACAGCGTAAAGTCAATTCCCGTCCAATCTTCATCATAGTAGGCACCATCTGGATCCATTGCATAATCTCTTACGCGGATATAGACAGGTGTTTCAGATGCTTGAATGAAGTTCGTTGGGAGGAATAGATCTTGGAAGTTGTTGTTATCATATCCATAGTTCCAGAACGACCATTCCGGATCGACTTCTACGGTACCACTTTCTAATGAAGTAACGTACATATAAGGTGGGTTACGATTATGTTGCAACCGATAATCCATGGCTTCATCAAAGTCCATTGCCAGAATGAGTTGGAAGTAGTCAGCACTTCGCAATTGAGCGATATCAAAGAGATCTTCTAACGCGAAGGGTGTGTAATATTCACTTGTGTGTAATTCGGCAGAACTATTTACTGCTTCGTAGGTCGTTTCGAAAGTCACTGCTTCATAATCGACATCGGTTGTATTACCATCGATGTACAAATCATTTATTACTGATTCACCTGGAAGCAAAGCACCACCAAATATTGCAGTATCAGCAAGATCTTGAACTGCCATTGGAGGATATTGACCAAAGTAGTAATAATAGAAATTAAAGAAGGTTCGATCAAGTGTACGGGCGGGTGACGTGTAGCTGTAAGCAATCAGTTCCTCATTGGCGCTATTGACATAATCAACCATAGCCGCAACATCAATTCGACCCGTGCCTTGCATATAGGGATCATAACCAATATCTTTTGCAGTGCTCTTGAGAATAACTTTTGCCATATCCGGAGTTAACGGAACACCTGGATATGCCATTTCCCAAGCTTGATAGAGAACTGCCATTCCACCCGCCACAACTGGACAGGAAGCGGAAGTTCCACCGAAGATAGTTGTGAAAGTTGTACCACCAATCTCAACAGGCGTAAGACTGTAATCAAAAGCACCAGGTGCTAGAATATCGATCTTTGGATATCCATTAGCAGCAGGCCCGTTATCACTCCATCCAATTACATGGTCATAGCCTTGTTGAGTTTCATTGTCACCATAACCTGAGGCATACCGCCACCAGTTCACGGTTGATGCACCAACTGCGACTGCAGCGGTCGATTGACTTGGTTGTTTACTGGTTCCCATACCCGATCCTCCGTTACCGGTGGATGTCAAGAAAAGCATACCAGGGTAATCCTCATGTATATATCCAGGAGCGGAAAGGTAATCAATGAACATAGTTTCAAAATCCCAACCCATTGCTATATTGTAGGCATCCATTACAGCACTAGTACCCCAACTGTTAGAGCTGACACTGGCATGATGGGTTGATTCATTATTATATTCCCAATAACCTGTTGTTTCATTGAGATCAAATCCACAAGCCCATTGCCATCCTAATTGGGTAGCCGTATCCGAGAATCCAGCCGTTGCAATGATTGTAGAATTAGGAGCCATCCCTCCGATTGTGAAGGTAGCATTATCGGGATATTCCCATTCATATTCGTCTTCAAGTAATTCATAATCAGTCCATGCAGCGGACACATATCCAGAACATCCCGTTCCATGGCCACCAACATCCCATAAATGACCTAAAGTTTTTCCGTCTTCAGGAATACCCAATAATACGCCACCATCGTCAGTATATCCATTTAAATCATAGACGTTGCCGATGGAACCCATCGAGATATCATAATATCCATCTTGTACACCGAAATCAGTTCCATTCCATATATCTGCAGAAAGAGCTAAGTTGGCATTGTTTGTATGAGCCACAGCACCTGAAAAGTCAAATGGAGCCATATCATAGTATATATCGTTTTCAGTCCACCACCACATGGTAAGTGCCCATCCGGTTGCATAATCTACGTAGAGGGTATCATAAGTTCCATCGTCATTAGTATCAGCTTCAAGGTAGGGAACAAATTGAATCCATCCATTATTATGGGTTACTGCCATACCAAATGCAAACCCAGTTAAATTTCCAGCAAGTCCCCCAACGGTATAGTTTGCAGGTAAACTCATCGCGAGTCCACTCATAGTATAAAGGGAACCAAGATCAGCTGCATAGGCTAACAAGTTGCTATGTCCAGAGAGCGAAATATTTCCAAACTCATCAACATGACGTGGTGAAAACCAACTATCAATCAAATCTTGAGTGGGTGTGCCGGCATAAATCGCCGTCCAATAGTCTAAACTCCATAAACTGGTTATAGACATCCTACCCATAGGTTCAAAAGACAATGGATATCCAAGCTCATCGACAGCCATAGCTTCACGTAAGGCAGTATGACCAAAATCAACCCCAGTATCGTGTACGTTGATCATCACACCTTCTCCATCATATCCCAGAGAGTTAAGAGCATTCACGCCTAATAGCTCTCGGGTTTCAACTGAAAATGGTGCACCAATATCTAGATCCGCAAAACCTTCTTTATCAATATAGGTATCGGTTTGCATTCTAAGATCTAATTTGAATGATTCTTTTGTGTCTCCAACATTAACGAGATCCGGGCCGTAATATGTATCGGTCCCTATTTTTAAAACGGTTTCTTTAGCTTCGAGGGTTTCTATATCTGCCAGACTATCAACAGTAGCATGTACATAAAAGATACCGTCACTTAATTTTGTCACCGTAAGTGGTTCAATAATTCCACCGACGGTTGGGTCTTCGAGAACGAGCATTTGAATGCTCAGTTTTCCGTCGATATAGTTAACACCATCTAACATTTTGCCGGTGTTAACCATTTCGGTTAGATAACCATCAAGTTTAGGATCTTCTGATACCATATCGGGGCTTGTGGTTAACTCCGATAGAGATAGATTCGTTTCATCGGCCGTAGCTGCTGGTAGACTTAAACTCATTGCCATTGGAGATGCAATGACCACCAACATAAATAATATACCGAGATTAAAACGAATATTTTTTATTTGTTTTTTATTCATAATTCGTCACATTTTTTCCTTTTATAATCGATTACTTATAAACGACTAGGAAACAATATATCAAGAAGGGAGAGTTTTATCTCCCTCGTTTATTATTTGAATATTCCCAATAAAAAGCTTTATATTCTAAGATATGTGCAATAAGTTCCATCTAAATTTAGAATAATTTTAATTAATCAAAATTATTGATGAGAAAACTATAAATGTAGAAAATAATAGAACCCAAACATATAAACAGCGACAAAATGATTATGTTTACTTAATTAGATAAGTATTCATAAATAATACAATGTTCATAAAAATTTTTCTCGGGATTGCAAGTCCTCTTTCCAGTAGTCTTATTGCTTCTGTTTACTGATTAATCCAGGAATTTTTGGTTTAAATTGGAAAAATGTATGATATATTTATTAAACTAATCCATCTAAGAAGTAGTTAAATCTTTATGATATGGTGTAATTTGGTTAAAATTTAATGGTAAAAAAGTTATTTTAGAGTTTTCATTTTATCTTATCGTTTCCTCAGAGTTCCATAAAAAATGTGATTTTAGCCTCCATGTATTGAGGAAATCAATGTAATTGCAATTGGACCATTAATATTTTGATTTAAACCACCTGAAAGTGATACGTCTACATCATCAATTAAACACAGGGTTCCAACAGCTAATTTTTTTGTATCAGCATCTAAAAGCTGGGCATTTTTTGGTATGAAATATTTATTTTCAACTTGATGAAGGACATTTAATAATGTATCTCCCTTTTTTATTGGGATTTCAGTTTGATCTATTCCTGCTGTACTTCTTAAGCTGGAAAAGAATCTAATTTTAATTTGAATTGATGATTCAGAATTTGATTCAGTCATTATTTAAATCAAATGGAGACTTCCCAAAAAAATTTTTGAAATTATTATTGAAGATAAGTTGATAATTTGAATTATTATTTTTAATTATACACATTACCAAAAATGGATTCTTTGGTTATGATGTTTTTTCTACGTTAAATCAAGTTGATGAAAATACATATTTTTTTTACACATTTTTTACACAACATTTAAATACTAGTGTTTCTATTATTTAATTACAACCTAAAAATTGTAATGGTGAAAAAAAATGAAGAACAATCAAAAATACTATACAGAAAAAAGTGCATACGGCATTATTGCGGAAAAAATGAACAGAACAAGCTATTCAGAAATTAGATATTAATTTTTTTATTTTTTTTTATAATCATAATGTGTATAAAAATAGATATTATTATGTATAATTCAAAACATTATTCAGGGGATAATTAAATGGATTCACAAATAGAAACTCAAAAAAAAGCGGAAGAATTACCTCAAGTAGGTGAAATTCCATCTATAAAACTCGAAGAACCTAAAAAAAATTACTTGGGATACATAGCTATACTATTATCTCAATATTTTTCACTAATTGGGAGCCAAATTGTATCATTTGCAGTAATTTGGTATCTAACTATAACCACCGGAAGCTCTTTAATTCTTTCGCTTGCAACTTTTGCCAATTTAGTTCCAATGATCATTGTATCACCGATAGCAGGTGTTATCGCCGACAAATTTTCAAAAAATTTTATTCTAATCTTTACTGATGCATTGCAAGCAATAGCTACTTTAGGATTAATTATTCTCTTTTACTTAGGCATATTTCAGATCTGGCACATTATTTTACTACTGGCAATTAGAGGAACATGCCAAGGGTTCCAAATGCCTGTTTCTGTAGCAGTAACATCTTTAATGGTTCCTGATGAAAAAATCAAAAAAATTAATGCGATCCAGCAAATTTTCGGTTCAATATTAATGATTAGCACCCCAGCATTAGGTGCATATTTAGTTAGTATATTCCCAATTGAACAGATTTATTGGTTGGATGTTATCTCATTTATTCCTTCTGCAGTAGTGCTCTTATTCATCAAAATTCCAAAGGTTTCTCAAGATGAAAAATCGCAGAAAATGTCTATTAAAAAGGATTTCGGTGAAGGGTTGGAATACATAAAAACATCTGGATTAATGCCTGTATTCTTTATGTTTGCAATAGCAAATTTTATTGTAGTTCCCATTTTCAGCCTACTCCCTTTATTGATTGTTGATTATCACGAAGGAACAGTAATTCAATATGGGATTACTGAAATTATGTTCCATGTAGGTTTATTACTTGGAAGTTTCATTTTAATTGCTTCGAAAAAGAAGTCAACCATGAAATCCGTAGTTATTTTTGGAGCATTACTCTCAGTAAGCATATTGTTAATGGCATTTGTCCCAAAAGGAATATTCTGGCTATTTTATATAACCTGTGCAATCTTAGGATTGGTATTAGCTTTTATAGATACTCAAATTATATCGGTATTACAGGTTAACATCCCTAAGGAATTACAAGGGAGGGTTTTCTCAACTATGTTCACAATTATCAAAGCCCTTAATCCAATTGGTTTGGTTATATGGGGTGTTTTGGGGCAGTACATTCCAATTAATTCGATTTTCATATTGAGCCCAATTATTTCATTGGTAATTTATATAATACTACTAAAAACCACCGATATTACACATTATGGAGAGTAATGACATTTTAGCAGCTTATTTCAATCAAGTAGGTTGTAAACTTCTTTTTTTCTTTTCCCTTTTACTTCTTTTATTTCTAATTTGTAAATTAACATTTTAATACTATGAGGCAGAAAGTGATAATATAGTAATTTTTTATTACTTAAAAGAAAATAAAAAGGAATCTTAAACATGACTGAAGTAAACTTAAAATCTGAAAAATCTGATGAACCGTCAAAAGGAATAATGGCAAGTTACGGTGTTGGTAAATTTTTGGTCGAGTTCTTCTCGGCTGCATTTGGAGCACTAGTGTTTAAATACTATGAAACAAACATGGGGTTAGATTCACTGCTCGCTACTGTTGGATTCGTTGTATATTCACTTTGGAACGCAATTAATGATCCATTGGTTGGACATTTCACAATTCGGCCAACGCGCTTTGCAAAAAAATGGGGAAGAAGATTTCCGTGGATAGTTGGCGGTGGTTTTATTTGGGCCTTTACATTGCTACTTATATTTTTTGTTCCCGGATCAATTTCCTCAAACCCAGAACAAAACCAAATCTATTTAATGCTTTGGATGATATTTACTACATGTACTCACGATACTTTCTTCTCTATCTGGGAATTAAACTACCAAAGTCTCTTTCCCGATAAATTCCGAGGTACAAAAATTAGATCTGCGGCTGCAGGTATTGCAACTGTTATCGGAGTATTTGGAATTGCAATAGGATCAATTCTCCCTACATTTATTATAGATTATGATGATAATCAATCATTTATGATCAACGCAGTGATTTTTACTGTGGTGGGAATTATATTCTTCTTTTTAATGCTTCCCGGTTGTCGTGAAGAACCTGATATGATTGCAAGGTATCTGGAAGAAAATGCCAAGATGAAGGAGGAAAAACAAAAACAAGAACCATTCTTTAAACAAATGAAAGAGGCTTTTAAGCAGAGAAATTTTATGGCGTTTGTGCTACTTTATTTCTTCTATCAATGTACAACATTATCTATGACAGGATCGGTGCATTATCTTGGCGATTATGTGCTACCCGGCGAAGCTAGTGATACTACAATTATATTTGCAGGAATGCTTGTTGGAGCACTTATATCAATACCATTATGGATATTTATTGCAAAAAAGATTCAAAGCAATCAAAAATCGTTGATTTTATCGGCATTTGTTATTATTGGTTCACTATTAGCTATGACCTTCGTAGACACATACACCGGATATACAATCACCGTATTTTTATTTGGACTCGGATTCGGAGGCTTTTGGTTCTTGATAACTCCTGCAATGGCAGATGTTATTGATGAGATTGTAGTAAAAACGGGTAAACGAAATGATGGAATTTATATGGGCTTTAGAGCATTTTTTGGAAGAATTGCATTTGCAGTACAAGCAATTACATTCGGAATTGTTCACAAACTTACCAATTTTATAAATAAACCCAACGTTGAACAACCGGCCGAAGCAATTATAGGTATTCGCCTTCATTTGAGTTTTATTCCAATGATTTTCATTATAATTGGAGTTATTATATTTTGGAGAATGAACGATTTAAATCCCGAGAAAGTGAGTGAAATAAAGAAGAAATTAGAAGAAATGAAACTCTAATTAATTTTTTCGGATCTGATCCAATGAAATAATTCAGATTCTTTTTTTTCTATTTGCTTCATCCTTCATTATAAATCTTCTTTTAAGA
>JAUWPK010000010.1 GCA_030611625.1 Promethearchaeum sp.
ACAGGAGAATTAGATGAGATTTCAGATGGGTTATACAGATTTGATCCTGATACAGAAAATTTACCAATCGGAACCTATTCTGTTGAAATTTTCTTTGAAAAGGCAAATTATACTAGTTCTCAGACATCTTTCACCTTTAAAATTAATGAAATTCCTTTATTATTAACATTTGAAGGGGGATCAACTAATGATGAAAATAGTCTTAATGCTTCCACTGAGTATAGTATTGTAAGAGGAGAAAATTTCTATTTTAGTATAAATATATTAGATATCTATGAAGATCCAGTTCAAGATTGCAATATTTCATACCAATTAAAGATGGATGGTCAAGTTTGGAACGGGTTTTTATTAACAGATAACATGGGTCACTACTTTGGGAATTTATCAGAATTTTCAGAAGTTGGACTATATTCTCTTTCATTAACAGTTTGTAAAGCAAATTATACAGTAGAAACATTACAAGTTCATATAAATGTAGAATATCCAACTTATTTTGGGATTTCTCTTCCATATTTACTTATAGGTGCATTGATAACTTTGATAGCAATTTCTTCGGTTGCTGGATATGTAGGAATTCGAAGAATGAAAATTCCAAGATATATCAAGGATTTAACGAAACTTGAAAAAATCCTTAAGAACACAAATAATATACTTCCAGATCGATATCCGACCAGGATTGAACAATTAGAAGGGAAATATGGGAATAGGTGGGAACAAATAGATTTACAATTTCCTCTGCAACCACATATTGATGATATTAAATACTTTATAGATGCTTATCAAGAAATAACTGGGAAATTATTCTTAAAAGAAGAAGCAAAACAATTTTTAGATGATTTAGTTATATATTCCGAAGATGAGATTAAACGCCGACTTGAAGCTGAGAGAATTTTTGGTGAAAATCTATCAAAATTAATGGAGATTATTCTCAAATATATTCAAGTTACCAATATGCAACACGATTTGGAATTTGACCCTAATAAAAATGTAGATGATTTTGATCTTGAATTTGGAGGGGATAAATAATGCCAATTGGAATTTGCTTATGGGAATGGGATGCACGTAGCGGTGCAGAGATTTTAGGAACTTGGCCAAGAGAAGTTAAATTAGAAAATAAGACTTTAATGCAATTATATTCTCAGCATCTATACAGCGCGAAAGCAGACATAGTTTCTATGTATGTTGGATCTTTAAATGTTCTTAGTATTTGGACAGGTTCGATACATAATTACTTCCTAACAATTTTATTACAACAAGATGAAGATCCAGAGAATTTTTCCGACATTATTGCTGATACTATGTATTACTTGGTCCCTTATATCCAAAAAGACATTTTTAAACCAATATTGCCATCGATATACCAACGTTTCAAAGAATACCCAAATACTAACCTAGAACAAAGACGAGCAATATTATATTCAAATGAATTAAACAGAGCAATTTTAAATCTCTTGCAAGAAGAAGGTGTTTATTACAAAGACGAATTAAAAATTTGGCTTGAAGATTCTTTGAAAAAAAAAGCATTTAATTATGAAATGGCAATTGAAAGACTTAGCCATAATGATTTAATAAAAGTTTCCTCTGTCAAAGGTGTTGAAGGCACCTATGTATTTTTAAAACATGATATTGTTCTGCTTAGAACACCTCCAATAGATTTGATTCAGAACTTCAAAGTAAAAAATGATACAAAATTAAATGATGACATCCTTTCCAAAATTCGAGATTTTTTCAAATACTATAAACCATCAGAAAGGGATAATCTTCAGATTTTGAAATTTTTAAATGATTCAAATTATTATAAAATTATAGATTTTCTCAGAAAAACCAATGCTGATGAATCTACTTTAAAAAAACTTACAATACACGGCGTGGATAATGTTTTTACATTGATTAATGATTTGAAAAACTTAGATATTGTTGACAATGTTAAAAATAAGAACGAAGATATGATATATTTCTTAAAATCAGATATAATCATAGATAAATTGACTCCGAATTTTATGATGCGTAGATTATATGATATGAATTATGAAGGTAAAAAAAACCCTAAGTTAATTCAGAGTTATATTAAAATTTTAAAAGAGAGTTTTTATGAGAATCATTTAATTAAGGGAAAATTAAAAACTAAGGAAGGAATAATTTTGGAGGATATTCCTGCATGATTCATGAGATTATGATCGTTTCTCAAGGTGGATTATGCGTATATTCCCATGAGTTTACAGAAATGCAAGTTAATCCTCAATTAGTAGCAGGATTTACAACTGCTATTGATACATTTTCCCAATCTCTTTTAGAAAGAGAGCAAAATATTGATTCTCTTCAAATGACCGCTTTAAACCTAAAAATTTCTCGATTTCTTCATAATGCTTTATCAATGATTATTTTTTATAATAAATATGATAGCATTGATATAATAAATTCAATTATGATAGATTTACAAACTCAATTCATTGAATCCTTTGGAAATTATGAAGTTGAAGATTTTTTTAACACAGCACTTCTTAAACCCTTTGATAAAATTGCAATTCCCTTATGTACCACACACCTTGATATTGGGATGTTAAGTGTTCAATCATCATATAAATCTAAACTTTGGGAAATAATCGTTAACATAAATAATAGAAGCTCAGGTGAATCTTCATTTTCTGAAGAAATCAAAACTGAATTAAAAACTATCGAATATAATAATCCAAATCTCCCAAATTGTGATATTTTGATTTGGAATCTTGATTTAGAAACAGTAAAATTGCATCAGAACATCTTTCTTAATAATCAAATATTTATTATAATTATTGAAGCAGATTTCGATTTTATTCAAAAATATATTTCGATGATTGAAATTTTAAAGAAAAATAATTCAAATTCTCTTATTGTAGGTATAATAATGAAAGAAAGTGGGGCAATAACAAAGAAAAACGTTGAAAAATTACTTCAAATCCCAATATTTGAATTAAGCATTAATGAACCGTCAGCAAAAGATAATCTTTCAGATATTATTTACAAATGCATTATAGGGATATAATTATCAGGTGAATCTAAATGATGAATAATACTGAATCCAAAACAGAGTCAAATAAAGTTTTCCTCTTAGATTTAGGTAGTGCTTTAACAAAAATAGGATTTTCATCGAATATATATCCTCGTATCATATGTAATACAACTTATGGAATACCAAGAATTCATGAGAATGTAGAAATTCCAGATAGTAATCAAAAAATTTTTGGTGAAGATTTAAATTATTTCTCAAATCCGGTTAATCGGATAAATTTGTTTTCATATTCTCAACCCAATGAATTAGATGCAATTTTTGAATTCCTTCAACATCTCTTCTACAAAATTTCCTTACCCACCAAAAATGAGGGAATGATCCTCGCCTATTCACCTGAATGGTCAAATGATTTCCTTTATCAATTACAAGCGTTTTTATTCCAGAAATTCGATTTTTCTTCTATCTTACCAATTAGAACCGATTTTGCATCTTTAATCTCTCATAAAGTAAAAACTGGAGTTGTTCTAGATGTTGGTCATTATTTTTCACGTGTAATTCAATATAACAAAGGGAAACCACTAACAACTACGGGGTTTAAATCTAATGTTGCAGGAAAATTAATTCAAGACTACCTAATTAAATTATTTTATAATTCACATCCTTATTTGAAATCCCCTATTTTTGAACCTTTAATTTCTAAAATGATTAATGAAAAATGTTTACTTTCGCTCGATATCAATAAAACACTTTCTGACAAATCTTTAGATGATCAGATCTCTGAGGAAATTGATATATCTCAATTTAAAGATATATTAAAATTAGGCATTGAGAAATATCTTGCACCAGAAGTATTATTTCATCCCAAACTTGCTAATTCAAAAAATATATCTATAGATTCTTTATTAATTCAAAGTTTAAAAGAATGTCATCCATCTTTACGTAAACAAATTTATTCTAATATAATTCTATCTGGAGGGGGATGTGCTTTTACTAATTTTAAAGAGCGTCTAAAATCAATATTTTCAAAAATTCCCATGTTGGCAAATTCAAACATTTTAATTCATTTTGATCCAAGTTTAACAGTCTGGAAAGGAATGATACTAGCTGCTAACTCAAATTACTATGGAAACAACGCTAAGACGCAGACCCAATTCTTCGCGAAATTATAAATCCTAAATTACTTTTCTTTTTCAAAATCCATTTTCATTAATTCATCTAGATCTTCTAAAACGCTATTTTCTTTTTTCTTTCGAGATTTTTTTCCACTTTTTTTTGATTTGGGTTGATTTCTATTATTTTTTGTTTTTTTAGGTTGTTGGATTTTTAATATTACAACTCCATTTTCTAATTCAAATGGGATTTTTTCTTTCCAAACTAACATTCGTTCAAATAAATCTTCCTCACTGATTTTTAATAATTTAGCCATTTTTTTTTTCTCTATTTCATTATCTCTCATAAGAATTTCTTTGAATTTGTTATATAAGACTAAATTATTATCTTTTTTGGTCGATTTGGATATAATGTCAATTTTTTCTTTCTTTGAAGTTTTTGTAATATTAGTACTATTTCTAGTTAATTTTGATTCAATTCTTTGAATTCTCATATTAATAGCAGGAATAATTTTTTCTTTAAATGGTTTCAAATTAATATTTTGCTTCAATTCAACTATTGCTGATTTTGCACCAAGAATATCTTGATTAGATATAATTCTCTCAATATTCATAATTTTACTTCCAAATTCTTTATTGATTTTGCATATATCTAATTGAGTCTCAACTTTTTCAGAGATTAAAGGCAGATCAATTTCCTTCAAATCATCTAGTAAGAAATTAAGTTGAATTTCTGCATCTCCAAATTTTAAAGTGTTCATCAATTTTGAAGTTGAAATTAGTATGTTTTCAGATTTATATATCATTTTTTCTTTTATTAATTCAATATCCTTTAATTTTTTCAATGTAATAGATTTTTGATCAACAGAAAAGAAGTAATTTTTTTTTTGAACCAATTTCTGAGCTTTTAATAAGATTTTTTTGGTATAGGGAAGCGATCTGCTTTTTTCTGAACAAAATAATAAATATTTCAATCTCAATCCATGAATTACAAGCGAAATATTATCAATCATGATATAAAAAAGTGAATAATTGCTCAAATATTTCTGATTTTGTGGAATTTCATTTTTCTTCATAAAATTCTGGAATTTTCCATAGACATTTTGAGCATTTTGCATTAATTTTTTATGGTTTAAGTCCTTTACCTCCAAAATTTCTTTAGATTTTTGTAAAATGTCCATGACTTTGATATAAGCGATCTGAATTTTTACAGATGGTTTTTGTGAAAATAAAAATGAATCGAATTTAGCTAAATCTTGAGATATTTCTAAGCAAACTGATATCTTTCTTTCTAAATCTTTCATCTTATCTTGCGAAAAATCTAAACCGCTATGTTTAATCTCTGAATATATTAAATCTAAATATATTTTTGCACTATCAATTTCCTGGTTTTCATATAAATTTTTAACTTTTAATAGAATTTCATTAATTTCACTCTTTCTGCTTAAAATTTGTTCATCAACTATATCTAGAGCTGTTTTAAAGAGATTTACCTGTAAATCATATTTATTTTTTTCATTACGGTTTGAGAATTGTTTAAGATTTGCTTCATAAAGATGTTTTCTTTTATTTAATTTGTGAATTTTTTGAGCATATTTAAAAATAAGCGATAAATACAAATTTTGGGAGATATTTCTATTTTTATTCATCATTCATACTTCATCACTCAATTGCTAAATATATAATTATCATTTTATGCATAAATTAATGGAAAAAAAAAAGGTAAATGTTAATTACTTGGTTTAAATTAATCATACTGCAAATGAGAATAGAATTCCTATAATAATGAAGTATATTACAGCAATTTCTGTCGGTACATACTTTTTCTTCTTATAGAAAATCATATTTACTACTGAAGTTACAATAATAATTACGCCAGTTAATATCCACCTACCTGTTAATGTTAAATCTAACAATTCTTTAGGAATTTGATAAAGAACTTCAGCCATGAAATACGTAAAGAAAGGTTGTCTTCCAAATGCAAGTAAATAACCTAAATTCCAATTCATTTTTTCTTTCAAATCTAATTTTTTTTATATAATAAATAAGGTAACATCTAGATATCATCAAGAAGGTAGAATATTAACACACTATCCATGAATTACGTTATGGTAAATAAAGAAAAATATATTTTGAAGATAATACATCTTTCAAAAAATAATAAAGTATATCCCAGAGAAATTACCTTTTTTTAAATTCTGAACGGCATATTCCGTAGATGGTGTAATATTTTGATGTCATTTGGATATTGTCAGACTTTAGAAATTGCTAAAATTTTTTTGATATCCTTCTTTACATTTATTATACTATAATAATCTTTTAGAAATTATAGAAGTTGATGAAAAAATGGCCAGATGTCCTGAATGTGGTGGGGAAATGATTGGAAAGATGAAACGAAAGATTTGTGAGACTTGTGGGCTCGCATTGACCCCCACAGAATACGATAAAGAATGGAGAAAGATTCATTCGAGCAAATATACGAAAGATGAAGACCCAGAATCAAAACGGAAAAGGGAATACCTTGATTGGTATGAATCTAGCAAGAATTAGATTAAATAACGTAGTATCCTAAAAGTTCACAAAAAGTTTTTTTTTTAATTTTTCCTTATTCACATGCTATGAATTATCTTTAAATAGATTCTTAGTAATATTAAGATATAGAGCCCATTTCTTTATTTAATAGGTGTAAAATAATGGATGATGATATATTTGAAAAAATACTAAGAACTGAATCAGTTTTCAAAGATCAAGCCACTTTAGGACAAGCATGGGTACCGAAGAAAAATCAAAAACTTCTAGCGCGAGATTCAGAAATCAAGAAACTCACAGCAATTCATCGTCCAATTATTGAAACTGAAGGAGCATATTCTGTTAATACTCTTGTTTTAGGAACAGGCGGAATTGGAAAAACATTAACTGTGCGATTTTTTGGTAGAAGATTTCGTGAAGCTATGCTTAAACGGGATATTAAACTTACGATTGAATACTACGATTGTTTACAACATCGAACAAAAAGCTCAATACTACGAAATATCTCCGAGCGATTGCATTATAGTGCAGGTCATGGATATTCCGATAACGAGATCATGGAACAAATTTTAAAAGAACTGAAAAAACGTGAAGAATCTCTGTTGATCATTCTTGATGAGGTTCATAATTTATCTTCTGAAGATATTCTTGCATTATTTAATGCTTCAATTGGGTTTGGAGAAGCGAATACTCGATTTTGTATTATTGCTGTTTCACGACCTACAGACTGGTATAAAGTTGATAATGAAAAAATTTCAAGCAGGACTCAGGATATTATCAAAATGAAACATTATTCTCGAGATGAAGCTTTCCAGATAATGCAATACCGAAGAAATTTAGCATTTCGGGAAGGTATTTTAGAAGATGAGAATTTGGAATTAATTACAGATATTGTTACTGAAAATCAAAATATGCGAATGGGCATAGACATAATGAGAGCTTGTGGAATTCGGGCTGATGAACATGGTTTATCATCAATTAATAGTGAAATGATTTTAGAATCGCGGAATGATATAAATCCAACTTTTAGAGCAGATGTAATCGATAATTTACGTCTTCACGAACAAGTTGCACTTTGGTCTGTAGCTAAAGCATTACTTAGAAGTGGAGACCCATATACAAAAGTTGAAGAGACTTATGATATTTACATGATGGTATGTGAGGAGATAAATATCAAACCACATGTCCAAATGTCCTTTAGAAAATATATCCGTAATTTAGCAAACGTTAAAGCAATTCATAAAGATTATTTAAATCCAACAATAGAGAAAAAGGGGCGCCAATTAGAAATTAGATTGACTGATATTAGTGCAGAGAAGTTATGTGAATATTTTGAGAAGAATATCCCTAATGAATGATTCTTTAGAATTATATTTTATGAAATTTTTTTTCCAGTTAAAGGATCAGTATCGGGTTTTATAAAAAAATCAAAATCATAATGAATTTGATTGATACGAATAAGTTCATTAAACATTTGGAGCACTTTTTGCATATTCGGACGATCTGCAGGTTCAAATTGGGTTAATTTCTCTACCATTTCATTATAACTTGCTGGTAAGTACCAGTTTATCTCTTTAGGGTGTAATACCCAAGAATCTTTATCTAAGATTTCTGAATCTTCCCGCATAATTCCCCCAGTAAATACAAAATACATCAAATGGGCTAGATAGTAAATATCGGAGGTTGCTACCGGCATATATCCAAAACGTACCTCAGGAGGTGCACCTTTCTGGGTTATTGGAATATCTCGTCGCATATCATCAGACATAAAGGGTTTTGGTGTATGATAAATCCAATCTGGTCCAATATATTTGGATACTCCCCAATCAATAAGTACTGGAATAAATTCTCCATGTTCTTTTCCCTTTTGGATAATTATATTTTGTACAGAGACATCTCTATGGATGATATATTCCTTCGTATGGCAATAATCTAGTAATTTTGCAATAGGGATGAAGATCTCTCTGACTATACTCGAAAGATCAAGATGTTCCATTCCACGGCAAGTTTGAATAAAATCTAAATAAAATTCTAAAAAGGTAATTCCTTCAATGAAATTCAGAACAATATAATACTCAGGAGTTTGATACTTAATTTTTTTTTCATAATGTAGAACTTTTACACAATTAAAACCAGAACGAGCTTGAGCTTGAGTATTTAAAATCTCATTTTCCCAGTATTCTTCACAATCATTGATTTTTGTATGGGGATCATAAAATTTTTTGTAAAGAAAATCCTTAATAGCTACTTTTTTCTTTGTTTCGCGCTCAAATGCCAAATAAACAGTTGATAATCCACCTTTTCCTAAAATTTTTTGAATATCATAAATCACGTTGTCAATTTCTATAGGTTTTCCAACCGTAATCGGCATATATTTCTACTCCTTAAAAAAATACTAATTAAGTATATAATCCCATTCACCGCGGCAAATTTTGCAGTAATATTTCTTTGCAAATTTCTTGATCGGTGCATACGAAATAATCTTCTTTTTGTTCTGTTGTTCCGCATATTGTTGTTCTCCACAATGTGGGCATTTTATTGTGCCATCTTCAGGATATTGGATAGATTTTATTGTTCCAAGTTCCACTTTAGCAGGAATTTTCTTTTGTAAAATTTCTTCATCGGGCTTTTTCTTTAATACATCAGATGGTTTTCTCGTAATAATTTTTTCTGGCTCAGAATCAGCAGATTTTTTTTGTAAAATCCATGTTTTCTCCTTTTTTTCAACTTCCGTCTGATTATTACCTTCATACCCCTTTTCTACTTGTTCCAAAAATTTATCTATTTTTGATTCTATTGAAGTATTCTGTTGGCCAAGATTAAACATTCCTTTTTTCAGCTGCTCCATTAATTTTTCAGGACTTAATGGTTCTTTCATTAATTCTTCTATCTCTTTTTTTAATAGCTCGTTTTCTTCTAATAATTTTTCGTGTTTTTCTTCTTGCTTTTTCAATTCATCAGATAAATCAGGATAAGAGGGAATTTTAGGCTCATTTTCTAATTTTTCGACCTTTTCATTAAGTGAGTTAATTTCCTTCCTAAATTTTTTAACTTGACCACGAAGTGCATCCTTTACTTGAGTAAGCTGAGCTAGTTCGGCTTCTTTAATTTTTAATAAATCTTCCAAAATTTTCCCCTCATGAAAATAATTACTTCATATTTAATTTTGCATCTAATTATGTTAAATATTTATGCAGAAATAAAAATTATAAAATTTTACTTAGCAGATCGCTTAGATCGTTAATCGAAAACGGTTTTGGTAAAACGCCATTAAAACCATATTTTTTATAATCTGCCATAATGGGATCGTTGGAGTAGCCAGATGAAACAATAACTTTAACTTGATCGTCAAATTCTCTTAAATTTCTTATAGTCTCTTTACCACCCATTCCCCCGGATATTGTGAGATCCATTATAACGCAAGTAGTTTCTTTCTGAGAATCTACTCTGTTCTTATAAACTTTCAGGAATTCTTTACCCTCGCTTGTGATAATTACATTATAACCTAAACGATTCAACAATTTCAATAGTAATTTTTGTATATAGATTTCATCATCCATAATCGTAATGGTTCCCTCTCCTTTTAATACGGGTTTTTCTCCAATATTTTCTTGCATCTCAATATCGTCTTGAATTTTTATTGCAGCAGGCAATATTACCTTAAATATTGAACCTTCACCGCTTACCGAATCAACTGTAATTCTACCACCATGATTTTTAATTATCGAATACACAACTGCTAATCCCAATCCACTACCTTTTTGTTTAGTTGTAAAATAAGGATCAAAAATTTTTGTTATATAATCCTTGGGAATACCAATTCCTTGATCCATAATAGATATTTGAACAAGATTTTTGCCAGAAAGGGATGGATTTTCAATACAATCTTCTAGATTTATGTTTTTTGCTTCAACTATAATATTTCCGCCGTTTGGCATTGCTTGATCTGCATTTAAAACGATATTATTAATAACTTGACTTATTTGCCCTTCATCAATATCAACATTCCAAAGATCTGGAGCAATCCTAATGAAGCTTCTAGATTTTGAGCCTCTTAGAGCAAAATTTGTAGTTTCTTCAATCATTTCTTTGATTGAAGTAGTTTTTTTTATCGGATTTCCACCTTTTGAAAAAGTTAAGAGTTGAGTTGTTAGCTTATTTGCACGATATGTAGCTTTGATTGTTTGATTGATTATATCAGATAGAATAGAATCTTTATTTTTAATCTCCATTTTTGCTAAAGATAAATTTCCGAGGATAGCTGTCAAAATATTATTAAAATCATGGGCAATTCCACCTGCTAAGATACTAATAGATTCCATTTTCTGAGATTTTAAAATTTCGGTTTCTAATTTCTTCTTATCTTCATTATCTCGAATTACTATAACCGATCCAATTGTTTTTTCAGATTTATCTATAATTGGACTTCCTTTTATTGCAATTTCTTTCTTTTTACCATATTTATTTGTTAGGATTAAATTATCTGAAAGTTCAAATTTTGGTAATTTATTAAACTCAAATTTCTCATTAGATATTGTGTCGGTTATATTCAAAATATCATTAATATCTCTATTTATTGTTTCTTTTTGATTATGTCCTGTTAATTTTTCCGCTACTTTGTTATATAAGATAATTTTTCCATCAATATCTGTGGTTATAACTCCATCTCCAATACTAGCGAGGGTAACAGATAGTCGTTCTGTTTCTTCTTCTAATTGTTTTTCTGCGAATTTACGCTCTGAAATATCTTTTGTATGTAGTAAAACTGTATTAGGGGGGACATAAGCATATTGTGATTCAATATATGTTCGCTTTCCTGTTGAAAGAAAAACATAATTATCTTCTGAACTAATAGTCTTCTTTTCTTTGAAACTTTTCATCATATCATTAAAAGATTTAGTGAAACCCCTATCTTTGAGAAATTGACTAGCTTTCATACCGATTAAATTCTTTAATTTACCTTCAGTATATCTATCAGCTGCTTCATTTATTCTTACAAGTCTAAAATCATCTCCAATATATTCCCAAGCGTAGGTTGGCAAAGGATAATTATTAAAAAGCTGTTTATCCATCTCATTTTTTTCTTTTGTGACTTTTTCAATTAATTTTCGTTCTGTTATATCTCGAACTATGGCTTGTAGATATTTTTTACTCTTTAATTCTATAGGATTTAATGTTACTTCTGCAAAGAATGGTGTTCCATCTAAAGTTGAATGAAGCCATTCAAAAAATTGTGGTTCTCCTGAGAAAGCTTTCGTGATATATATCATGGCTTTTTCTTTTGAAGTCATCCCATCTGGTTGAAATTCTGGTGAAAACTTATACGGGGGTTGATTTATTATCTCTTCTCTTTTACAGCTGAATAATTCAAGGGTTTTTTGGTTACAATCAATGAAAATATCGTTATCCATAAGAAAAATAGAATCATTAGCAGATTCAAATAAAGTATGATATTTTTTCTCCATATCCCGTATTTGAGTTATATCAGTTAGTATTGCCATACTTCCAAGCAATTTTCCCTTTGAATCGTATAAACCTCTTGCAGATATGAGTACAAATACTTTCCTTCCATCTTTTGTTCTAAACGCAACCTCATATTTGCTGGTTTCTTTACCTACTTCCCGATCATTAGTTTCTTTCTTAAATTTATCTTTAAAATCTTCAGATATGAAATCAATTACTTCTAATCCAATTAATTCATTATTAGGATAATTGAGAAGATCGCTGAATTTATCATTAAAATATACAAGTTTATCTTCAAAATCACTAATTGCAATCGATTCATTAACAAACTCAAAGACATCTTTATATTTTACTTCAAATTCGCTTAAAATATATTGTTCTTTGATTTCTTTGTCAATCTTAGGATAATTTTTCTTATCCTTCTTTTTCCGATTTCTATTCAATTAGTATGACCTCAATAAAAATAGCTTAATTTATTGAACTTAAATTTTTAATGCTTTTATTTTGATGTTTTAACAATATTTCTAATAAGTTGGTTTTTTTAAAACAGGAATTTTGCGTCCCATTCCGAACGCTTTTTTATTAATTTTTATAGTTTGGACCATTTGTGCGCGTTTAAATTCTGATCTTGTATATAATCGTTCAATATGATTAACCAATTCTGAATTTTTTCCTTTTTTAATTATATGTCTTGGAGATAATCCTTCATCAATCCTTAATGAAAGAATTTCATCTAAATCTTTGTAAGGTGGAAGATTATCTTCATCAATTTGATTTTCTTTCAATTCAGCAGATGGGGGCTTTTTTATAATATTTTTTGGTATAATTTCTTTATTCTCATTCTTGTTAATCCATTCCACAACTTGATAAAGTTGGGTCTTGTAAAGATCTCCCGGAACATTTTTACCGCCGTTAGTATCTCCATATAATGTACAATATCCTGTAGCGATTTCGGATTTATTTCCAGTGGAAACTAATAGTGCATTAAATTTATTAGAATAATACATTAAAATAATCCCTCTTATGCGAGATTGCAAATTTTGATTTGCTAAATCACTATCCTGTTCTGATGAATCACGATTAAAAGATTGATCAAGTTGAGTTTCTAATAATGAATGAGATTCTTTAATTGGAACAATTATATATTCAATATCCAAATTTTTACAGAATTCAATTGAGTCCTCGACAGAACCTTTAGAAGAAAATCTTGAAGGCATCAAAATAGCGGTTACATTTTTATTTCCAATAGCCTTTACTGCAATATAAGTTGTAAAAGCAGAATCAATACCTCCACTTAGACCTATTACAATTCTTTTAAAAATTCCTGTTCCTGTTTTGTAAAAATAATCGCGCAAATTCATGGATAATGCTTGAATTATCTCCTCATTAACATTAAGTAAAGGAGAAATCGGATTTTCAAGATTATCTCTTAAATCTTGTGGTATATTTTTAAGAGTAGATGGTTCAACATATACTATCTCACGTGTTTTATTGGATATATCAAAAATAATTACAGATTCTTTACAGAATTGCGCGCGGTGTGTTAGGTCTCCATCTTTATCAATAACAAAGCTTCTACCATCGAATACAAGTTCATCTTGGCCACCGATTAAATTTACATAAACAAATGGGATTTTATATTTAGATGCTTTTTCTTTGATTAGATCTTCTCTTTCTTTCTGTTTTCCAATTGTATAAGGTGAACCGTTAATACTAATTATTACATCTGAACCATTTTTCAAAAGTTGTTCTGCTACATTAATTTGATAATCTTTTTCCCAAAGATCTTCACAAATTGCAATTCCAAATTTCATTCCCTTAATATCATAAGTAGAATAATCATTACCTTGCCAAAAATATCTTTTTTCATCAAAAACATCATATGTGGGAATTAATCTTTTTGAAATTATGTTGGAAATTTTACTTCCGGATAATAAAAATGCAACATTTCGATATTGTGGGTGATGTGTTGGATCTGATTCGATATCAAAGCCTCCAACTATTATTGTTATATCTGGGTAAGATTTTGCAATTTCCATTAAAATTTTCTTTTCAGATTCAAAGAAATCATGATCAAAAAGGAGATCTTGTATTGGATAACCAGTAAGAGCCATTTCAGGAAATACTAGGAGATCAATTTTATTTATTCTTGCAGTTTCTGCAATTTCGAAAATTTTTTTTTTGTTTCCTTGTAAGTCCCCAACAATAAAATTAATTTGGGCTAACATTACTCTAATTTTATCAGCTTTCTTCAAATTAGACATAGACATTATTATTAAAATAGATTTGTAGGATTAAATTCTTTCTAAAAATTGGGATATGTTTCCCAAAATGAAATTTTACAAAAGAATTAATTCAGTTGAAATATAGATTTAATTGATCATTTTGAACCCTCCAGAGATGTCTGAATTATTTAAATCAAGAAAACCTTCAGCTATTAGATCTGCCCAAATTCAATTTCAAAAACGAAAGGATAATGTAGAAGCTATCAATGTTGCAATTGGAAATGTAAGTCTCCCAATGCATCCTGCACTATTTAACCGTATGAAAAATTTAGCTGCTGAAGATAGCCCATATAAAGATGGTGTTGTTAAATATACTGCAACAGTTGGTCTTAAAGAAACTAATGAAGCAATCTTAAATATAATCGCGGCATCTGGCTTTAAAACCGAGAATCTTTATACTCAAATCACAGATGGAGGAAGTCATGCAATGGAATTTGTAATTTTGGGAACTTGTGGTCCTGCAGGTTCAAAAGAAAAACCCTTATTGCTTATTGATGCTGCATACACAAATTACCTTGCTATGGCAAACAGAACTGGCAGATCAACTATATCAATTACACGACAGCTAATGGATAATGGGAAATTCAATTTACCAGAAATATCTGAAATAGAAGATATAATAAAGAAATATAAACCAGGTGCTTTATTGGTTATTCCTTATGACAATCCTACTGGGAATTTTCTCCACCATGAAACTATGGTAAATTTAGGTAAATTATGTGTAAAATACAATATTTGGATGATAAGTGATGAAGCCTATCGTGAACTATTTTACCTAGATACTGCTCCAGTAAGTATTTGGCGATTAACAAATACAGAAGTACCTGGTATTGAAGGAAGGAGAATAAGTATCGAAACATCCAGTAAAGTGTGGAATTCTTGTGGTTTACGAATTGGATCTCTTGTAACTGATAATGAAGAATTCCATGAAAAAGCAGTTTTTGAACAAACAGCAAATCTTTGTGCTCCTGCAATTGCTCAATATATATTTGGCGGTTTAGCTCATGAATCACATGAGGATTTAAAAATTTGGTTTGACAAACAACGGAAATATTATAAAAAACTTAGTAAAACATTTACAGAAGATTTTCATGAAATGATGCCAGGAGCAATCGTTTCAAGTCCGGATGCAGCAATATATTCTGTGGTTGATGTCCGGAAAATCGCTAAACCTGGTTTTGATGCAGCAGATTTTGTAGAATATTGCACAACACAAGGAAAAGTTGATTTAGAGGGGGATGGAAGATATAAAACGTTACTTGTAGCGCCTATGGCAGGATTTTACTCAGAAAAAGGAGACACCAACCCAGGAAAAACTCAAATGCGATTTGCTTATGTTGAAAGCCCTGAAAACATGAAACTTGTTCCCGAACTATTTGTTAACCTTTTCTCCCAATATGAAGAACTTAGGGGAAATCAATCTTAGGGAGAAATGGAACGTATATAATATTATAAATTCTTTTTTATTTTATTAATCCATTATTAATTCATTATGACTAAAAAATACCCGTTTGAATTCTCTAAAGGAAAAGATATATTATACGTGGCTTTAGATGTTGCTGATTATGATAGAGCAAAGAAATTTTACCAAGAAATCTTTAATTTTGAAATTACATTTGATGCTGGAAACGAAGTTGGATGGTGCGAGTTAGAACTTCCGGTTAAAGGAATAAAACTTGGATTAAATTATAATGAAAATAACAAAATCAAACCCGGTTCTACAACTTTAGGAATCAGTGTTGAAGATATTGATGCTACAAAACAATATTTAGATTCTAAATTGGTTTATACATCAGAAATTAGAGATCAGCCAGACTTGATTTCAATTTTTGATATGAAAGATTCTGAAGGAAATATAATTCAATTTATCGGTAAACCACGAATAACATCAAAGAAATAATCATTTGTTCATATCTTTTTTTCTTTATTGAAAAATCCCCCGAAATATTTTCTATATTACTATAATCGAAATAATTATTAATTGAGTCGATTTTTATCATCTTTTTCAATTTTTCCCGATTTTCCCATAATAAATGGAAATAGGAAAATGTAATATAGGAGAAAGCCATAAAGATCATTAAATATTTTCAAACTGTAATTTTCATTAGGGGGGAAATGTATTTGAAAATTTTTAGAAATAATAAAAAAGCGTTAAAACATTTAATTAAAAAAAAGAAACATAATTCTGAACTTTCTATCTTATTAGGATTGATATTTTTTTCCTTTATACTACCAAGTTCAGTAGCGTTATTTGCGGATGATCAAAGTATTAAAGTCTCTAATACTGATGCATTTTCAGAATTTTTACAAGCATCACAACGAGCAAGTTTTTCACAACAATGGTCACAAGGGACAACAGTTTCTGGGTGTATCAACCCGTGGGATTTTTGGGGATTTTTATGGCAGTATTTAAATCATCATAAACCAAATATGGATTTCACAGCCAATGTAACAGATATTTCCCCAGGGGAATCTGTACAATTTGAATATACCGGTGGACAAATTTGGTGGCCTAAGACCTATCACTGGGATTTTGGTGATGGTGGGATATCAGAAGAAAGAGATCCGATCCATACTTACATTTCTTCTGGAACTTATAATGTTTCATTAACAATAATCTATTTTTGGTTTTTTGATGATACTATAGCAAAAGAGGGATATATTGAAGTATCAGGAGGTAATCAGGTACCAGATGTAGATTTTGAGGTAAATAACATAACTCCATTAACCGGTGATATATTGCAATTTACTTATACAGGAACAGAGGGAGATGGAATCGAGAGTTTTTATTGGGATTTTGGAGATGGAATTGGATTTTCAACTGAAAGAGATCCAGAATATTCATATTCAATTGCTGGTGTTTATGATGTTAGTTTATTAGTTATAGATTATGATGATGATGAAGATACAGCCGTAAAAGATGATTATATTACTGTAATTGAAGATTTAGAAATAATAGCTGATTTTGAAGCAGATATAATTGAATTTTTAGAAGGTGGAATAGTTCAATTCACATATATAGGTAGTGAAGGTAATGGAATCGAGAGTTATTCTTGGGATTTTGGTGATGGAGCGGTCTCTTCTGAAGAAAATCCTTCACATGAATATTTGAATCCAGGAATCTTTACTGTTTCGCTCACAGTTATTGATACAGATGGGGACGAGGATACTGCTGTTAAATTAGAATATATTACTGTAATTGAAGATTTAGAACCGTTAGCAAATTTCACTGCAAATGCCCGCCAAGTAATTCAAAATGAATTTCTCAATTTCACTTATACAGGTAGTGAAGGGAATGGAATTGAAAGCTATTCATGGAACTTTGGAGATGGTAGTGAACTTTCTACAGAATCAAATCCAACACATCAATTTTTAGAAGCCGGGATATTCACTGTCTCATTAACAGTTGTTGATACTGATGGAGATGAAAGTACAGAAACTAAAGTAGATTATATCACAGTAGATGATGATTTAACACCAATTGCAGAATTTACAAGCGATTTCCAAATTGTGGTTTCAGATGAAATAATTCAATTTACATTTACAGGAGAAGAGGGTAATTCTCCAGCAGAATTTTGGTGGGATTTCGGAGATGGTAGTACCTCTGAAGACCGTGATCCATATTATCAATATTATGATTCAGGTTTTTATACAATTTCATTAACTGTTAATGATACTGATGGAGATGGCCATACAGAAACCAAATTTGATTATATTGAAGTTTTAGAAGACATTTTCCCTCTTAGTGATTTCAGTGCAGATTTAACAGAAGCATATACAGAAGAAATAATCCAATTTTCATTTATGGGTGAAGAAGGGAATGGACCATCTGAATATCTTTATGAATTCGGTGATGGATCTACTTCATCTGATCAAAATCCAACTCATTCATATAGTGATGCCGGAATATATTCAGTTATACTTACTGTGACAGATATTGATGGCGATGTTGACGTTTTAGAATTAGTTGATTACATTATAATTGAAGAAAATATTTTACCAATTGCAGATTTTTATGTGGATTCAACAAATATTTTTGTGGGAGAATTAATTCAATTTTCATTTAACGGAACATATGGAAACGATCTTAATGAATTTTATTGGGATTTTGGTGATGGTTCAGTCTCTTATGAAGAGAATCCTTTACATCAATACGATGCCCCCGGTATATATACTGTATCTCTAACTATCAAAGACTCAAATGGAGATGAGGGTATAGAAAGTAAGGTAGATTATATCAAAATAGAAGAAGTAATAAATCAACAAACTGAATTTCCTACAGGTGCGGTTATAGGTGGTGCATCCGCTGCAATCTTACTAATATCTGCAGGGGTTTTTGTATCAAAAAAACGAGAATAATCAAAAATTATCTTGAACATTAAAAATTTTTTCTTTTTTCCTTTCCTCTTTAATTATTTACATTATCTTAATTTGTGTCGGGTTTGAATAATCACTGTGCAGTATTAAGTTCTTTTATATTAGCCAAAAAGATCCACAAGATATTTCAAAACTTAAGTTATGTTTAATTTTTTAAAAATCACTAAAATAGTATTTTCGACAACTACAATACTAAGAGTTTAAGGATTGAAAATAAAATTATATTTAATCCTAATTATATATAGAAATTATATTAATTGAGTGAAAAATATGAAAAAAAAAGCTAGTATCATTATGAGTTTGACCATTTTCATATTATTAGCCCTGTCTTTTAATCAAAATAATTTGGATAATTTAGCAGATACTCAAAGTACCACTGGTGTAAATGAAAATCAAATCAGTGATTTTTCCAACCAAGAATATATTCCGCGAAATTCTGCAAATTATGATCCTGGGGCAAAATATGAATGGTGGTCTTCAAATTGGACATATAGAATTCCAATGGCTGTGAACTCAACCTATGTTAATCGAACTAATTTTTCAATTAAAATAGATGCAAATTTTACTGAATATTTAAATGATCCAAAATTGAATGGAGGAGAACTAGATGTCAATTCTATTCGAGTTGTTGAATACGAAGAAGCTTCTGCAGGTTTTGCAGCAATGTACATATCAAATGACAGCTACTCAGATTTAAGAAAATATTTGGTTCCTTCACGATTTATTCCAACTAAAGATGTATTTGATGCAACCGATAATGCAACAGGTATAATATGGTTTGAAATGCCAGGATTTAGTGATGCAAATTTAAATAGGACATTTATGGTTTATTTTGATTCAATTGAGAATGGTCCTAAAGATATTGATGAAATGAATGTTTTATGGAATTCAAGATATAATAAAAATTCTGATGTTGTAGGAGATAATCAATTTCATCTAATATATGGTTCAGGTTACCGTGATTTAGGTTTAGGTGGCGAGTTAACAATCTGGGAATCTGATCTCCAGGATACAATGGGAACTCCATCAACCAAATGGGGTAACGTTGAAAATTATTATGTTATGGCTCCTGGAGATTTTGATGGTGATGGAGATGTAGAATTAGTTGTTAGTAACATTAACAATTATTTTTCAACAATTGATTATAATCAAGAATCCGAATTATGGGAAGAAATTTGGGATGTATCATATAATTTCGATTTATTACATAATAGTTCTCGAGTTAGACATTTTAATCTACACGCTTATGATATGGATAATGATGGAAAGGACGAAATAATTGCACCTAGTTATTATAATTACCTTTATCCTGATACATTAAAGATAGTTATTTACGGTTTCGATGAAAACCAAGATCTATTCATTAAAAATAATCTTTCTACTCCTGAAGCTTATTGTGGTGATGTAGCATTAGCTGATTTAAATCAAGATGGATATATGGATATCATTGCTGGGGCTATCAATGGACCAAATGATCTATGGCGTAATAAATCATATTATTATTTGCACGACACAAGTGAAAGCAGCGGATACAGCAGACATATGATAAATTATACTTATCCAGCAGCTGCCAGTAGGCATATTCCTCGTTCTTGTTATTCAACAAAAGCTCAAGATATAGATAATGATGGAAAAATTGAAGTTTTATTTTCAGAAACTGATGGACGTATCTACATCTGGGAATGGAATGGATCGGATTTAGAATTTAAAGCAAATATAAATACATTAGTTCCTGGAGGACTTCTTGGAGACATTGAAGATTGGGACTTAGACGGTAGGAATGAAATTATAGTCGGGAATTATGACGGTTCTATTCCAACATCTATGCGTGTTTTTGAAGTAACTGGGGATAACCTAATAAATGTCAGTACAAATGAATGGGCAAATGAGAATTTAGCTTATTTAAGGATGACATTTCCGATTTTTGGTGATATGGATAATAGTGGAGATATTGAAATAGCTGTTGGTTGTTATGAAAGCTCTGGAGATTATGATGGTCGAGTTACTGTATGGGATGCTGATGAAGAATTTACTCCTGAATGGCAAAGTCCTATTGAAGGTCGAATGGTTGGAACCTATTATTACTATACAGAATCAATGCTTAGTGTGTTAGGTGGTTATGATACTAGAATGGCCCCATTGGATATAAATTATGAACTCCATATTCCCGAAATTAAGCCACCAGATCTTATAATTCAAGTTTTTGATGTAGATAAAGGCCCAGTTCCCGGACTTGGAGTTATTCTTGATAATGGAACAGGTTCTCCTACGTATAAGGATGGTTTGTATACCGATTCAAATGGAAAAGTACAATTCACTGATTTAGCCTTTGAAATTTATAATTTGAATATCTCAATTGAAAACCAGATGGGAAATCGATCGGTTTATAGTGGAGAAATAGAAATCAATAATACTCGAGAATCATTTGTTGTAAATTCAACTCTTTGGAAAATCTCCTTTATTGTTGAAGATAATGATGGAAACCGATTGAATTATGGCCGTGTT